>JAICUS010000228.1 GCA_025935735.1 Solirubrobacteraceae bacterium
CGGACGCGTGCGCCGCGTTGCACGTCGACACGTCGATCACGGAGACGGTGTCGTCGTTCGGGTTCGTCACGTACGCCGCGTGACTGCCGGGATCGACCGCGACACCCTCCGGGTCGGCGCCCACGATGACCAGGCGCGGCGTCTGCGAGGCGCAGCCGGAGACGTCGTGCCCGTTGCAGTGCGATCCGTCGACGACCGCCACCGTCCCCGGCCCGCCGGTCGGTGTCCCGTCGTGGGTGTCGGCGACGTAGATCGTGTCACTGGCCGGATCGACCGCCGCGGCGGCCGGCGCCGGCCCCGCCGCCACCGTGCCCACCGGGGCGCAGCCCGCCGGGTGGGCGGCCGTGCAGGCGGCGCCGTCGATGACCGAGAGCGTGTCGCCGCCCGGCACGGGATCCTCGTCGGGCGTCAGGCCGGTATTGGCCACATAGACGGTGTCGGTCGCCGGGTTGATCGTGATGCCGCTGGGGGCGCCGCCGACCACCGGCGACGCGATGGGCTGGCGGGCGCAGCCGGAGGTGTCTGTGCCGTTGCACTCGTTGCCGTCGATGACCGACACGGTGCCGGGATCGGCGCCCTGGTCGGTCGTGTAGACCATGTGCGTGCGCGGGTCGACGGCGAGCACGTTGTCGAACGCGCCCGCGCGCGCCGTCGCAGGCGTCTGGTCGCAGCCGGAGTGGTCGGTGGCGTTGCAGGTCGCACCGTCGATGACGGCGACGGCGGCGTCGAACGGATCGGTGACGTAGACGCTGTCGGTGCCCTCGTCGACCGCCAGCCCGAGCGGCGGGCCGGGAACTCGGATCACCGGCGACGTGCGCGCGCAGCCGGCGGTGTCGAGGCCGGCGCAGCGGCGCACGTCGACGACCGAGACCGTGCTGTCGTTCGCGTTGGCCACGTAAAGGGTGTGGGTGCGGTGGTTCTCGTCGGCGAACGACGGCCCGCCGCCGACGGGCACGGTGACGCGCGCGAGCGCCGGCGCGGCCGGGACCGCCGCCGTCAGCCCCGCGATCAGCAGTGAGATGGCCAGGAGTCGCATCGTGCGCAGGGTCGCCGAAGCCTGTCTCAAATCCGTCTCAAGACGGTTGCCGGACGGCCTGCGCTCGGAGAGACTTGCGCGGAGGCCGATCGTGGGCGCTCGTCTCGAGTTCGCGATCCTGGGGCCGCTCGAGGTGCGGCGCGACGGCGCGCCCGTGGCCATCGGCGGGCCACGGCAGCGCGCGCTGCTGGTGCTGCTGCTGTGCCACGCGAACCGGGTGGTGTCGCGGGACCGGCTGATCGCGGAGCTCATGGACGAGCGCGCGGTCGAGGACGGCGACCACGCCCTGCGGGTGCAGATCTCGCGCCTGCGCAAGGCGCTCGACGGCGATGGGCAGCGGCTGCTCACCCGCGCGCCCGGCTACCTCCTGCGCGTCGAGCCGGAGGAGCTCGACCTGCGGGCCTTCGAGGACCGCGTGGCGCAGGCACGCGAGCAGGCCGATCCCGCGCAGGCGGTCGCGCTGCTGCGGCGGGCGGAGGAGCTGTGGCGGGGCCCGCCGCTGGCCGGGCTGGAGCCGGGGCCGTCGACGCGGGTGGAGGTCCAGCGCCTCGAGGAGCTGCGGCTGCTGGCCACGGAGGACCGCGTCGACGCAGAGCTGTCGCTCGGTCGCCATGGCGCGCTCTGCCCCGAGCTGGAGGCGCTGGTCGCGGAGCACCCTCTGCGCGAGCGGCTGCGCGCCCAGCTCATGCTCGCGCTCTACCGGGCGGGAAGACAGGCCGAGGCGCTCGCGGTGTACCGGGACGGCCGCACGCGCCTGGTCGAGGAGCTGGCGCTCGAGCCCGGACCGCAGCTGCGGCGGCTCGAGCGGGCGATCCTCCTGCACGACCCGGCGCTGGAGCTCGACGGCGAGCGCCCCGCGCCGGCGCCGGAGGCGCCGGCGCGATCATCCCGCCGGCACCGGCCGGCGCTCGCGGGCGGGGTGGTCGCGGCGCTGGCCGCCGCTGCGGCGATCGTCCCCGCGCTCGGCGGCGCACCGCGGCCGCCGCATCCGATGCGGGGGAACGGCCTGGCGCTCGTCACGGGAGACGCCATCCGCGCCCGCGTCCGGCTGACCGCGGCTCCCAGCGACGTGAGCGCGGGATTCGGCGCGCTGTGGGTGGCGGAGCCGAGGGAGGGAATCGTCGAGCGCGTCGACCCGCGGCGGCGCCGCGTCGTGGCGACCATTCCCGTCGGCCGGCGCCCCAGCCGCGTGCTCGCGGCGGCCGGGCAGGTGTGGGTGCTCGACCCGCGCGACCGGGCGTTGAGCCGGATCGACCCGGCGACCGACACCGTCGCGCGCACGATCACGGTCGGTCGCGACCCCACCGGACTCGCGGCGGGCGCCGGCAGCCTGTGGGTGGCCAACCACGGCGACGGGACCGTGTGGCGCATCGCGCCGCGGACCGGGCGCATCCGGGCCATCCGGGCCGGCACGGCGCCGCGCGGGCTGGCCGCGACGCCGCGCGGCGTGTGGGTGACCGACGACCAGGCGGGCAGCGTCATGCGCATCGACGCCGCCACCGACGCCGTCACCGCCCGCATCCACGTCGGCGACGCTCCCGCCGCGGTCGTGGCCTCCGGTACGGACGTCTGGGTCGTCGACCCTCTCGACGCGACGCTCTCGCGCATCGATGCGCGCCGCGACGCCGTGACGGAGACGATCCCGCTCGCCGGCGAGCCCGGGGGCGTGTCGCTCAGCGGCGGCGCGGTGTGGGTGGCGGACGAGCACACCGGCAGGCTCCTGCGCCTCCCGGGCGGCCGGCCGATCGACGTCGGCGGCCGCCCTGTGGCCCTCACGACCGCGGGTGGCCTGTGGACGGCGATCGCCGCCCGCGGGCCCAGCCACCGCGGCGGCACGCTGACCATGCTCCCGAGCAGCCTCGAGGTCGACACCATCGACCCGGCGGCGAGCAACGCGCTGAACATCTCCCCGACGTCGCTGCTCGGCCTGACCAACGACGGGCTCGTGACCCTGAACCATGCGACCGGGCCCGGCGGCTCGCGGCTCGTCCCCGACCTGGCCATCAGGCTGCCGCCCCCGCGCGACCACGACCGCCTGTACGCGTTCCGGCTGCGGCCGCACATCCGCTACTCGACCGGCGCCCCGGTGCGGGCGACGGACGTCAGGCACTCCTTCGAGCGCATCTTCGCCATGGGCTCGTCAGCCGCGGACAACTACCTGGCGATCGCGGGCGCCGCCCACTGCCGGCGCCGGCCCGTGCGCTGCGACCTCTCGCGCGGCATCGCCACCGACGACCGGGCGGGCACCGTGACGTTCCGCCTGACCCGGCCCGACCCGGACTTCGAGGCGAAGCTCGCGCTGATCTATGCCGCCGTGCTGCCCGCCTCCGCGCCCCGCCGCGAGGCCCGCACTCCGCTCCCCGCCACCGGGCCGTACATGATCGAACGCTATCTCCCGGCGCACGAGCTGCGCCTGGTGCGCAACCCGCGCTTCCGCGAGTGGTCGGCCGCCGCGCAGCCCGCCGGCTATCCCGACGCGATCGTGCTGCGCTTCGATCTGCCCGGGGCCGCCGGGACGGCCGCCGTCGCTGCCGGCCGGGCGGACCTGGTGCAGAACATCGGCGGCGCCGCCATGCCGAGGGGCGCGCAGCGGGCGCGGCTGCGCAGCGATCCGCTCGCGGGCACGCAGTTCCTCTTCCTCAACGTCGCCGTACCGCCGTTCGACGACGTGCGTGTCCGCCGGGCGCTCAACCTCGCCCTCGACCGGGGGCGCATCGTGCGGCTCGATGGCGGCCGCGGCGCGGCGCAGGCCACCTGCCAGGTGCTCCCGCCCCAGCTGCCGGGCTATCGCCCCTATTGCCCCTACACCCGCCGCCCCACCCGGGACGGCCGCTGGCACGGCCCGGATCTGCGCCGCGCCCGGCGCCTCGTCGCCGCCGCGCGGACGCGTGGCATGAAGGTGGGCGTCTGGGACACCCGCGAGCCGCCGTTCGCCGTCAACGAGGGCCGCGTCGCCGTCGCGGCGCTGCGCCGGCTCGGCTACCGGGCGACGCTGCACCTGCTCCCGGACAGCACGTACTTCTCCTACGTCAACGACTCGCGCAACCGCGCCCAGGTCATCGACGGCGGCTGGGGTGTCGACTATCCGGCGACGGACGGGTTCCTCAGCCGGCTGACCTGCCGGTCCTTCGTGCCCGCCGACGCTCCGGCCACGACGGATGCGAGCGAGTTCTGCGACCCCGCCGTCGACCGCCGCATCGCCCACGCGGCCGCGCTGCAGACCACCGATCGCACCGCCGCCGTCGCCCTTTGGAGACGGCTGGATCGCGACCTGACCGATCGCGCGATCTGGCTGCCCACCACGATCGCCGCCGAGACGGACCTGCTGTCCCGCCGCGCCGGCGACTACCGCTACAACCCGCTCTCGGGGGTGCTGCTCGATCAGCTGTGGGTCCGCTAGCCGCCACGGCGGGCCCGCCAGCGCTCCAGCAGGGCCGGCAGCTCCTGCTGCAGGAACTCGAAGAACGCCGTGCTCTCGGCCAGGCGGGCGCCGGCCGGGGTGTCGGCGCCGAGCGCCTCCGTCCCCTCGCGCATGCTGCGCTCCCAGCGGGTGAGCAGCGGCTCGCGGCGCAGCGCGGCCTCGTACCAGAGGTCGTTGAGCAGCCGGTAGCTGTCGCGGCGGGAGCCCGGCTCGCGCTCGCGGGAGACGAGCGCGACCTGGGTGAGGTAGCGGACGGCGCCGGAGATCGCGGCGGGGCTGACCTGCAGCCGCTCGCCCAGCTCGGCCGCGGTCAGCCGGCCCAAGTCCGTGGCCAGCAGCGCGGCGAACACCCGCGCGGGCATGCGCGGGACGCCGCCGTCGGCCAGCGCGGCGGCGAAGCCCTCGATGAACCGCTGGACGGCGGCCTCGTCGCGCATGTCACAGAGTTTAGTTGATTTGGAAGTTTCATGAACCCGTGAAACAATGGTGCCGTGGACGCCATCGAGATGACCGGGCTGGTCAAGACCTTCGGCGCCACCCGCGCGCTGGACGGGCTCGACCTGACCGTGACCGCCGGCGAGGTCCACGGCTTCCTCGGCCCCAACGGCGCCGGCAAGACCACCACCATCCGCGTGCTGCTCGGCCTGCTGCGGGCCGACGAGGGAAGCGTCCGGCTCCTGGGCGGCGACCCCTGGCGCGACGCCGTCGCGCTGCACCGCCGGCTCGCCTATGTGCCGGGAGACGTCAGCCTCTGGCCCAACCTCTCGGGCGGCGAGGCGATCGACCTGCTGGCGCGCCTGCGCGGCGGCGTCGACCCGGCCAAGCGCGACGAGCTGCTCGAGCGCTTCTCCCTGGACCCGCGCAAGAAGGCGCGCACGTACTCCAAGGGCAACCGCCAGAAGGTCGCGCTCGTGGCCGGGCTCGCCTCCGACGCCGAGCTGCTGATCCTCGACGAGCCGACCTCCGGGCTGGACCCGTTGATGGAGGCCGTCTTCCAGGAGGTCATCCGCGAGCTCAAGGCCGAGGGGCGGACCGTGCTGCTCTCGAGCCACATCCTGGCCGAGGTCGAGGCGCTGTGCGACCGCGTGAGCATCATCCGCCTCGGCCGCACGGTGGAGAGCGGCTCGCTGAGCGACCTGCGGCACCTCACGCGCACGACGATCTCGGCCGAGATCGGCGCGCCCGCCACGGCGCTGGCGCAGCAGCCCGGCGTGCACGATCTCGCGACCAGCGACGGCCGCGTGTCCTTCGACGTGGACAGCCGGCACCTCCCTGCGGCGGTGCGCGCGCTGAGCGAGCTCGGCCTGCGGTCGCTGACCAGCCACCCCCCGACGCTCGAGCAGCTGTTCCTGCGCCACTACGGCGACGAGCTGGCGGCCGAGGGCGTGCCGGTGGAGGAGCGCACGCCCTGAGCCCGCTCGCCGGCACGTGGCCGCTCGTGCGCTTCATCCTGCGCCGCGACCGTGTGCGGCTGCCGGTGTGGGTGCTCTCGATCGCCATCGTCGTGCTCGGCAGCGTCTCGAGCTTCGCCACGACGTACCCGACCGCCGCCGACCGGGCCGCGCGCATCCACCTGATCAAGGGCAGTGCGGCGGCGTCGCTGTTCGTCGGCCCCGGGTACGGCGCCGGCGACTACACGTTCGGCGCGATGACCGCCAACGAGATGCTGCCCCTGACGGCCCTCGTCGCCGGCCTGATGAGCATCTTCCTGGTCGTGCGCCACACGCGCGCCGAAGAGGAGGAGGGCCGGGCCGAGCTCGTGCGCTCGGCGATGGTCGGCCGGGGCGCCGCCGCGGCCGCGGCGCTGGTCGAGTCGCTCGGCGCGAACCTCGTGCTGGGCCTGCTGCTGACCGCCGGCCTGCCGGCCGTGCTCGACGGGCTCGACGCGACCGGCTCGCTGGCCTTCGCCGCGGGCGTCGCCGGCGTGGGGTGCGTGTTCGCCGCGGTCGCGCTCGTGGCCGCCCAGCTCACCGTCGGCGCCCGCGCCGCGCTCGGGCTGGCCTCGGTCGCGCTCGCCGCGCTCTACCTGCTGCGCGCGCTGGCCGACATCGTGGGTGCGAGCGCCGTCGCCTGGCTGTCGCCGTTCGGCTGGGCGTCGAACCTGCGCGCGTACGTGGACGAGCGCTGGTGGCCGCTGCTGCTGCTCGCGGCGCTGACGGCGGGGCTCACCGCGGTCGCCTCGCGGCTCCTCGCCCGCCGCGACCTCGGCGCCGGGATCGTGGCCGACCGCCCCGCGGCGGCGCGCGCCTCGCGCCGGCTGCGCAGCCCGCTCGCGCTCGCGCTGCGGCTCCAGCGCGCGAGCCTGATCGCGTGGGGCGCCTCGCTGTGCGCGCTCGGCGCGGTGTACGGCAGCGTCGCCACCCAGGCGTCCACGCTGGTCGACGAGGTCGACACGATCAAGGACTACTACGCCCGCACCGGCAGCGGCCCCGTCGTCGACCAGTTCCTGGCGGCGGTGCTGATGATCTGCGCGCTGCTGGCGGCCGCGTTCGCGATCCAGGCGGCGAGCCGCGCGCGCACCGAGGAGTCCTCCGGGCGCCTGGAGGCCGTACTGGCGACGCCCGTCGCGCGCGCCCGCTGGCTCGCGGCGCAGCTCGCGGTGGCGCTCGGGGGCAGCCTGGCGGTGCTGCTGGGCATCGGGCTCGGCATGGGCGCGGCGTACGCCATCAGCGGCGGCGACGCCGGCCAGCTGCCGCGCTGCGTCGCCGCCGCGCTGTCCTATGCGCCCGCCGTGTGGGTGTTCGCCGGCCTCGCGGCGCTGCTGTTCGGCGTGACGCCGCGGGCCACGGCGTGGGCGTGGGCGGCCTTCGGGGCCGTCGCGCTCGTGGACTTCCTGGGCCCGCTGCTCAAGCCGCCGGGCTGGGTCTACGACCTCTCCCCGTTCGACCGCACCCCGAGCCTGCCCGCGGAGAGCTTCAGCGCCGTGCCGCTGCTGGGGCTGACCGCAATCGCGGCGGCGCTGCTCGCCGCCGGGCTCGCCGGCTTCCGGCGCCGCGACCTTGACTGAAGTCCAAACCTTGCCAAAGTTGTGTCAAGGTTGCGCTAGCCTGTGGCCGGCATGCGTGATTTCCTTGCCGCCACCCGTGACCGCGTCATCGTCTTCGACGGGGGGATGGGTGCCACGCTCGAGCAGTTCGACCTGAGCCTGGAGCGCGACTACCGGCTGCCCGGGCGCTGTCACGAGGCGCTCGTGCTCAACCGGCCGGACGTCATCCAGGGCGTCCACGAGTCGATGATCGAGGCCGGCGCGGAGGTCGTGCAGACGGACACGTTCCAGGCCTCGCGGCTGAAGCTCTCGGAGTGGGGCCTGGGCGACCACACGCTGGAGATCAACAGGAAAGCCGCGGAGATCGCCCGCCGGGCGGTGGGCGAGCGGCGGTTCGTCGCCGGCTCGATCGGCCCCACCGGCTTCCTGCCCGCGTCCGAGGACCCGACGCTCGGCCAGATCCGCTTCCGCGACCTCGTCGAGGTGTTCACCGAGCAGGCGCAGGGCCTGCTCGAGGGCGGTGTCGACCTGATCATCATCGAGACCGCGCAGGACATCCTCGAGGTCAAGGCCGCCGTGTTCGGGGTGCGCGAGGCGTTCAAGCTCACGAACCGGACGACGCCGATCCAGACGAGCGTGTCCCTGCTGCCGAACGGCGGCAAGATGCTGCTGGGCACCGACATCAGCGCCGCGCTGGCCACGCTGGAGGCCCTGGACGTCGACGTCATCGGGCTCAACTGCTCCACCGGCCCCGAGGACATGCGCGACGCGATCCGCTTCCTGGGCGAGCACAGCTCCAAGCCGGTGCACTGCATCCCCAACGCCGGCATCCCCCACCAGGGCCCCAACGGCGAGACGATCTTCCCGGAGACGCCCGAGGAGCTCTCCAACGTGCTCGGCCAGTTCGTCGAGCGCTACGGCGTGAGCATCGTCGGCGGCTGCTGCGGCACCACGCCCGCGCACATCAAGGCGCTCCACGAGCGCTGCGCCGAGCATCCGGTGAGCGCGCGGCCCGCGCCGCGGCCGCCGCACATGAGCTCGATGATCGCCGCCGCGCCGCTCGTGCAGGAGCCGCGCCCGACCATCGTCGGCGAGCGCGTGAACTCGCAGGGCTCGCGCAAGGCCAAGGAGCTGCTGCTGGCCGACGACTACGACGGCCTGCTCCACGTGGCCGAGGACCAGGTGGAGGGCGGCGCGCACGTGCTCGACCTGTGCGTCGCGCTCACGGAGCGCCAGGACGAGGACGAGCAGATGCGCCAGACCGCCAAGAAGGTCTCGCTCACCCAGCCCGCGCCGATC
>JAICUS010000842.1 GCA_025935735.1 Solirubrobacteraceae bacterium
AAGACCTGGATGTCCGAGCACCTCGCCGCGGCGATCTCCGGCGACAGCACGCTGGTCGTCCAGGGCACGGCCGGCACGCCCGAGGAGGCCCTGCGCTACGGCTGGAACTACGCCCGGCTGCTGGCCGAGGGCCCGACCCGCGCGGCGCT
Organism: Solirubrobacteraceae bacterium; assembly: GCA_025935735.1. The sequence goes on from JAICUS010000842.1 coordinate 150, forward strand.
CGTCCCCGGGCCGGTCTTCCGGGCGATGGAAACCGGCCGGCTCGCCCGCGTGGAGGAGCTCACCCGCATCCCGTCCGACGTCCAGGACGCGCTGATCATGGTCCTCTCGGAGAAGGCGCTGCCGATCCCCGAGCTCGACGACGAGATCCAGGCCGTCCAGGGCTTCAACGTCATCGCCACGGCCAACGACCGCGACCGCGGCGTCAACGAGCTCTCCTCGGCCATGCGCCGGCGCTTCAACACGGTCGTCCTCCCGCTGCCCGACAGCGCCGAGGAGGAGGTGGAGATCGTGCGGCTGCGGCTGGACGCGATCGGCGAGGCGCTCGAGCTGCCGCCGGCCGCCGGCGCGCTCGACGAGATCCGCCGCGTCGTCACCGTCTTCCGCGAGCTGCGCTCCGGGGTGACCGAGGACGGGCGCACGAAGCTCAAGTCGCCCTCCGGGACGCTGTCCACCGCCGAGGCGATCAGCGTGCTCACCAACGGGCTCGCGCTGGCCGCGCACTTCGGCGACGGCTCGCTGGCGCCTGAGGACATCGCCGGCGGGCTCACCGGCGCCGTCGTCCAGGACCCGGTGCAGGACCGGGTCGCCTGGCAGGAGTACCTCGAGGCGGTCGTGCGCGAGCGCGACGGCTGGGGCGCGCTGTACCGGGCCTGCCGCGAGCTGTGAGCATCGCCGTCTTCGGGATCCGCCACCACGGTCCCGGCTCGGCCCGCAGCCTGGAGCGCGCGCTGGATGCCCTGCAGCCCGACGCCGTGCTGATCGAGGGGCCGCCGGAGGCCGACAAGCTGCTGCCGCTCGCCGCCCGCGAGGAGATGAACCCCCCGGTCGCGCTGCTCGCCTACGCGCCCGACGAGCCGGCGAAGGCCGCCTTCTACCCGTTCGCCCGCTTCTCGCCGGAGTGGCGGGCGATCCGCCACGCGCTCGCCCGCGCGGTGGAGGTCCGGTTCATGGACCTGCCGGCGGCGAACACGCTGGCGGCCGAGCGTCCGCGGCGGCGTGGCGGCGTGCGGGCGGACCCGCTGGCCGCGCTGGCGGAGATCGCCGGCCACGGCGACCCCGAGCGCTGGTGGGAGGACGTGGTGGAGGCGCGGCGCGACGGGGACGCGTTCGCGGCGGTGACCGAGGCGATGGCCGCCCTGCGCGAGGCGTACCCGGCCGCCGGCGCCGAGGCCGAGCTCCAGGAGCGGCGCGAGGCGCACATGCGCCAGGCGATCCGCGCCACGCTGAAGGGCGGGGCCGAGCGGATCGCGGTCGTGTGCGGCGCCTGGCACGCGCCCGCGCTGGCCGAGCTCGGGCCGGCCGCCCCGGACGCGCGGACCCTGCGCGGGCTGCCCAAGGTCAAGGTGGCGGCCACCTGGGTGCCGTGGACGTACGGGCTGCTCGCCCGGGCGAGCGGTTACGGCGCGGGCGTCGACTCGCCCGCCTGGTACGACCAGCTCTTCGACGAGGCCGAGGACCCGGTCACCCGCTGGCTGGCCCGGGCGGCGCGGCTGCTGCGCACTGAAGGGCTCGACGCGTCGGCCGCCCAGGTGGTCGACGCCGTGCGCCTGGCCGGCGCGCTCGCGGGCATCCGCGACCGCCCGCTCGCCGGCCTGGACGAGCTGCTCGACGCCACCCGGGCCGTGCTGTGCCACGGCTCCGAGGTCCCGCTGCGGCTGGTCGAGGCGCGGCTCGTCGTGGGCGACCGGCTCGGCGAGGTCCCGCCGGACACGCCGATGGTCCCGCTCCAACAGGACGTCG
>JAICUS010000439.1 GCA_025935735.1 Solirubrobacteraceae bacterium
GAACGGCGCGCGCGCCGGCGTGAGGACCCGTCCTACCAGGTCCCGTACGACCATCCTGCGCTCGAGGCGGTGCTGCGCGACACCTACGGCGCGATCGTCTTCCAGGACCAGGTGATCGAGGTGGCGATGGCCTTCGCGGGCTTCTCGCCGGGCGAGGCCGAGGGTCTGCGCCGCGCGATGAGCCGCAAGCGCTCGGCCGAGGCGATCGAGGCCTACCACCAGCGATTCATCGAGGGCGCGATCGCGACCCACGGCGTCGACGAGGAGACCGCCGAGCGCGTGTACTCGATGATCGTCGGCTTCTCGGGCTTCGGCTTCCCGAAGGCGCACGGCGCCGCCTTCGGGCTGCTCGCCTACCAGTCGACCTGGCTGCGCGTGCACTACACGCCCGAGTTCCTGTGCGCGCTGCTCAACGAGCAGCCGATGGGCTTCTACGCCCCCGACACGCTCGCCCACGAGGCCCAGCGCCGCGGGATCGAGCTCCGCGGCCCCGACGTGAACGCCAGCGACGCCCTCTGCACCGTCGAATGGGCCCCCGGCGCCGGCCCGCCCCCACCACCCGCCCGCGCCTCCCCACCCGCCGGTGACGCACCCGGCGGTGAGCCCGCGCCGCCCGCCGGTGCCGCCGCGCCCGCCGGCGACGCCCCGGGTGGGAAGCCCGCGTCGCCCGCCGCGGTCGGCGCGCCCGCCGGCGACGTCGCGGGCAGTGATCCCGCGCCGTTCGTCGCGCCCGCCGCGCCCGCCGGCGACGCACCGGGCGGCGGTCCCGTCAGGCTCGTCGCCGCGCCCGCCAGCCCAAACGGTTCTCCGGACGGCCCTCTGGGCGTCGGACGGCCCGCGGGGATCGTTCGGCTCGGGTTGGGCTACGTGCTCGGGGTGCGGGAAGAGGAGGTCAAGGCGCTGGTGGCCGCTCGGGCGGAGGGTGGGCCGTTCCGCTCGCTGGCGGACCTCGCCTCGCGGGCCGGGGCCGGGCGCCCGTCGTTGGAGCGGCTGGCGTGGGCTGGTGCTTGCGACTCGCTGGCCGGCGGATCGAGCGAGCGCGCGCGGCGCAAGGCGCTGTGGCAGCTCGGCGTGGCGTCGCCCGGCGAGCGTCAGCCGGGCGGCACCCAGTTGTCGCTGCCGCTGGAGGTGCCCGCGGCGCCGGAGCTGCGGCCGCTCGTCCCGTGGGAGTCGATGATCGCCGACTACGCGACCGTCGGGCTGACGCTCGGGCCGCATCCGATGGGGCTGCTGCGCGCCGGGATGCCGGCCGGCTCGGTGTCGATCGCGGAGCTCGAGGGCCTGCCGCACAACGCGCCGGTGCGGCTCGGCGGCCTGGTCGTGGCGCGGCAGCGCCCGGGGACGGCCAAGGGGATCGTGTTCCTGCTGCTCGAGGACGAGTTCGGGACGATCAACCTCATCGTGCCGCCGGACCTCTACGAGGTGAACCGCCTGACGGTGCGCAGCGAGCCGCTGCTGCTCTGCGAGGGCCGGCTCGAGCGCCTTCCGCAGGCCGGCGGCGCCATCAACATCTTCGTCAAGTCGGTCCGCCCGCTGGTCACGCCGGAGTCCCGGTCCGCCCGCGTCGTCGAGCTCGCCCAGCGCCGCGTGGAGGCCGCGGCGGCCGGCCGCGGCGAGGGCGCTCAGGGCGGCCGCGCGGCGGCCGCGACGCTCGGCGAGTTCCGCCAGTTCGCCCCGCCCGTGCAGAGCTTCGGCTCCGGCCGCCGCCGGTAGCGCCGCCCTCCGCGCCGGCCAGTCGGCGCCGGTGCCGCCCTCCGCGCCGGCCAGTCGGCGCCGGTGCAGCCGATATGGCGTCCGCGGCGGCCGCCGGCTCGCCGGGCTCCGGCCGCCGCCGGTAGTGCCGCCCTCCGCGCTGGCCCGTCGGCTCCGGCCGCCACCGAGAGGGCGTCCGCGCCGGCCCGCCGGCCTCTTGGCCGATGCCGGACCGCGCCCGTGTCCGGCCCGGTCCGGCCGGGTAGCTACGCCCTGTCGACCACCGTCCGCACTGTGCCTCGGGGCGGGGCGCCTGGAATGGGGCGCCGCGTCACCGCCGCCGGAGCGGGTAGATTTCGCCGCCGCGCATGACCACGCTCGTCTTCGTCCTCGCCTTCATCCTGCTCGGGCTCGGCGTCCTCTTCGTCGCCATGAGCGGCGGGCCCGGCGGCATCGGCTCGGTGCTGCACTCCCAGAACCGCGGGAGCCGGCGCTTTGCGACGTCGGCGTTCGTGGTCTGCCTGCTCGTGCTCGGCATCGGGGTCCCCGCGGCCGTGATCGCCGCCACCAAGAACGAGAGGTCCATCCCGCAGGAGGGGATCAGCCTCACGGCCAACGAGCAGCACGGGCGCCAACTCTTCGGCGAGCGCTGTGCGCTGTGTCACACGCTGAAGGCCGCCAACGCGGTCGCTCCGGTCGGCCCGAACCTCGACGACCTGCAGCCGAACAAGGCGCTGGTCCTCAGCACGATCAAGAGCGGCCGCTCGCAGGGCAACGGCCAGATGCCGGCCAACATCTACACCGGCCAGGACGCGGTCGACGTGGCGGAGTTCGTCGCCAAAGCGGTCGGCGCGACCACGCCATCCGGCGGCTGAGCCGGGCCGAATCAAGCCGCAACGTCCGACGCTTGATCTAAAAAGCACGAGCGTGCAGGTGGTTCGCTCGGTACGATCCCGGCCGCATCCGCTGAGTTCCCGTCGGACACGGGAAGCGGGGGACCCATCGCAGGTGGGGCGAATCGCCGTCCGTCCAGGTCGCCGTAGCGCCGCTCTTCAGGCGCGAGCCCGTCAGCTAACCCCGTAAGCCGCGAGAAGAGGACGAGTCCCGAGCATGCCAGAGAACGAGGCCCCCATCCGGGCCCTCTACGACCACGAGATCGACGAGCCCCGGGCGACCGGCCGGCGCCGCCGGCAGGTGGCCGACTGGGGCGTCGGCGAGGACGTCTTCGACCGGCTGCCGAGCCGGCGGTTCGCCCGTGCCGAGCGCCGCGGCGAGGAGCACCACCGCGCGCCGCGCACCGACGAGCCGCCGCACCGGGACGACTTCGCCCGCGGCGAGGCGACGGACGCCACGCGCCGGGACGACTTCGCCCGCGGCGAGGCGCCGCCCGCCGCGCGCCGCGACGACAGCGAGTCGCGGCGCCCGCGCCGGCGCCCCGCGGCGGACTGGCTCGAGGAGGTCTCGCCCCGGCCGGCCGCGGAGCCGGAAGCCGCCCGCACCATCGTCATCGGCGGCGCGGTGGAGGACGAGATCGCTCCGCCCGGCGACCACCCGGCGGAGGACGAGCCCCTGGCCGCGCGGCTCGGCGAGGCGCCGCGCCCGCGCCGCACGATCGTCATCGGCGGCCACCCCGACAAGCTGCCCGCGCCGCGTCCGCGGCGCCCGCCGAGGACCGCGCTCGAGCGCGTCGGGGCCAGCCCGGACCGGCTCGCCGCCTATGCCGTCGGGCTGGGCCTGCTGCTCATCCTCATCGCGGTGCTGACGACCTCGCACTGACAATCGCAAATCGGGCGAGGCGAACTCTTGTACGCCTGGACCGCCTCAAATAGACTTATCTCTCGTAAGAAGGGGCCGGACGGGCGCCCCGACCCAGGGCGCAACTGCCGGCCGCCGCACGCTCCCCCAGCTCTCACGGCGGTTCCCATGCCCAAGACAGAGATGAGTCGGTTCCCTATCCACGACGACCTGACGGCGCCCGAGGCGTCGCTGCCCATCCTCAAGGGCGCGTCGTCAGCGGCCGGGCAGCTCCCCAACTTCCTCGGCGTGCTCGCGGGCTCGCCGGCGGCGTTGAAGGCGTACGTCCGCTTCCGGGCCGAGCTCCGGCACGGCCGCCTGCCACGCGAGGCGATCGAGCGGATCGGGCTCGCGGTGGCCGAGCACTACGGCTCCAAGCCGGGATTGCAGCTGCACACCCGGACCTCCCGGCAGGCCGGCCTCGGCATCGACGAGGTCGCCCGCGCGCGCCGCTGGGACTCCGGCGACCCGCGGCAGGCGACCCTGCTGCGCTACCTGCGCCCGCTCCTGTCGGACCGCGGCGCCGCGCCGCAGCACCTGCTGGAAGAGGCGCGCGAGGCCGGCTGGGAGGACGACCAGCTGCTGGAGGCCATCGCGGTGCTCTCCCTGGAATCCTTCACGGCGATGGTCAACCTCGCCGGTGAGGTCCCGGTCGACGGCTCCGTGGAGGAGACGCGGGTACTCCGCGCCGCATAACGCGACCATGGGCCCACGCACGGCGAGCGCGACGGTGACGGAGCAGCGGCAGCCCTGCTGCTGCCCCCGCTACCACGAGGCGGTCGAGCTCGTCGGCAAGCGCTGGACCGGGGCCATCCTGTACGTCCTGCTGCACGGCGGCCGCCTGCGCTTCACCGAGATCGCGCAGGCGGTCCCCGACCTCAGCGACCGCCTGCTCTCGGAACGGATGAAGGAGCTGGAGGCGCGCGAGATCGTCGAGCGCCACGTCAGCGACTGCACGCCGGTGAAGGTGTCCTACGAGCTCACCGACAAAGGGCGTGAGCTCGCCCCCGCCATGGCCGAGCTGAAGGCCTGGGCGGACCGCTGGCTGGACTGACGGTCCGGCGGGACAGGCCGCACGGTCCGGCCGCGGGGGCGCTCGGGTCGACTAGCCTCCCGAGCGCCATGCCCGACCGACCCGAAACCCCCGAGGACGTCAAGTCGCTCGTCCAGGAGCGCGGCATCCGCTTCGTCCGGCTCTGGTTCACCGACGTCCTCGGCCAGCTGAAGTCCTTCTCGATCGCCGCCGAGCAGCTCGACGACGCGTTCGAGGGCGGGATGGGCTTCGACGGCTCCTCGATCACCGGCTTCAACGCGATCGAGGAGTCGGACATGATCGCCGTCCCCGACCCGACGACGTACAACATCCTCCCCTGGCGCCCGGAGGAGGAGGGCGTGGCGCGGATGTTCGCCGACATCCAGACCCCCGAGCGCCAGCCCTACGAGGGCGACCCGCGCCACGTGCTGCGGCGCGCCGAGGAGCGGATGAAGGGCATGGGGTTCGACCATTTCTACGTCGGGCCGGAGCTCGAGTACTTCCTGTTCCGCGACTCGCGCTCGACCGAGGTGCTCGACGAGGGCGGCTACTTCGACCTGACGACGCTGGACGCGGGGTCAGACGTGCGGCGGGACACGGTGCTGGCGCTGGAGCGGCTCGGGATCGACGTCGAGTACTCCCACCACGAGGTCGGCCCTTCCCAGCACGAGGTCGACATGCGCTACGCGCCCGCGCTGAAGATGGCCGACGACTGCATGACCTACC
>JAICUS010000049.1 GCA_025935735.1 Solirubrobacteraceae bacterium
AGTCGATGGACGCGCTGTCCTCGCAGGCGACGGTGTCGGGCTACCGCGCGGTGCTGATCGCGGCGCTGGAGCTGCCGCGGTTCTTCCCGATGTTCATGACCGCCGCCGGCACCGTCCCGCCCGCGCAGGTGCTCGTGCTCGGCGCCGGCGTCGCCGGGCTGCAGGCGATCGCCACCGCCCGCCGGCTCGGCGCGGTCGTGACGGCGTTCGACATCCGCAGCGCCGTCAAGGAGCAGATCCAGTCGCTGGGGGCGCGCTTCTTCGAGGTCGAAGGGCTCGGGGACGCCGAGGCCGAGGGCGGCTACGCGCGCGAGCTGACGCCCGAGGAGATGCAGGCGCAGCAGCAGGCGCTCGAGGGACGCATCGCCGACTTCGACGCCGTGATCACGACCGCCGCCGTCCCCGGCCGGCCCGCGCCGAAGATCATCCCCGCCTCCGCGTCGCCGATTCCCTCGACCTCGAAGAACCGCGCGCCCAGCGACTGGATCTGCTCCTTGACGGCGCTCCGGATGTCGAACGCCGTGACCACGGCACCCAGCCGCCGCGCCGTGGCGATCGCCTGCAGCCCGGCCACGCCCGCGCCCAGCACGAGCACCTGCGCGGGCGGGACCGTGCCCGCCGCGGTCATGAACATCGGGAAGAAGCGCTCGAGCTCGGTGGCGGCGATCAGCACCGCCCGGTAGCCCGAGACCGTGGCCTGCGACGACAGCGCGTCCATCGACTGGGCGCGGCTGATGCGGGGGATCGACTCCATGGCCAGCGCGGTGACGCCGGCCTCCGCGAGCCGCTGCAGCCCCTCCGGGTCGGTCAGCGGCGCGAGGAACCCGACCAGCGTGGCGCCGCGCGCCAGGCGCGCGGTCTCCTCGGCCGACGGCGGCGCGACCTTGGCCACCACCTCGGCGCCCCAGGGGTCGCCCAGCTGCCCGCCCGCCGCCTCGTACGCGGAATCCGGCGCGCCCGCGGTGACCCCCGCCCCGGGCTCGACCACCACCTCGTGCTCGGCCGCGACGAGCCGCCGGACGACGTCCGGGACCAGGGCCACGCGGCGCTCGCGCGCGGCCGTCTCCTTCGGGCAACCGATCCTCAAGAGGCGCGAAGGAATATCAGAGGGTGCCGGCCGGGCTCTTGACCGGCAGGGCGACGCCCTTGCCGCTGTCGATCGCCACGGCGAAGTGGCCGTCGAGCTCGTCCTCGGTGAGCGCCGCGGCCGCGGCGGCCACGCCGACGCCGTCGGTGCCGGTGACGATCCAGGTCGGCTGCTGGCCGGTGAACGTGGTCGCGGCCACCAGCCCGCTGCCGGGGCCGAGGACCCGTACGGTCCGGCCCGTGGCGTCCAGCAGCGCGATCCGCTTCCCCGACGGATCGGGCCTGGCGAACACGCCGGACTTCGCCGGGCCGTACTCCAGCGAGCGGGCGGCGATGTCCTTGCGCACCTGGCTCCAGGGCCCGATGAGGATGCGCAGCACCTCGCCCACCGACTGCTCGAGGCTCGAGCGGGCCAGCGCGTTGACGTCCTCGTTCTGCAGCCGGCGCTCGACCTCGTCGCACGAGCGCCCGCCTTCGCTCAGGCAGACGACCTTGATCGGGAACCGCTTGCCCTGGCTGCCGGACAGGAACGGCTCGGGGAACGCGCCGACCACCGCGGGCACGCGCGCCGTGGTCTGGCTGTCGTGGTGGTCCCACCAGACGCGGTCGCCGGGATAGAGCTTGCGGTCCGCCGCCTTCTCGGAGGCGGCGATGCCGTTGACGAAGTAGCTCCAGTCCGCGCGGCGGCCCTGGGAGCGGCCGTTGCTCAGCCCGTCGATCTCCTGCACCGAGGAGCCGAGCCCGGTGCGCACGTCGAAGTCCTTGCGCAGCAGCTGCAGGACCGTGCCGGCGCCGGCGGTCGCGTCCTTGGGGGGCTGCAGGTGCGTCTCGCCGAAGTCGCGCGAGACGAGGATCGTCACGCCGCTGTCGGAGCTTCCGCCGCACGAGGCGGCCCGCAGCGCGGCCGCGCACGCGAGCAGCCATGTCCGGGGGCTCCGCACGCGGCGCCATGATACGAGGCATGACCGTCAACCTGACCCGGATCTACACCCGCCTGGGCGACGGCGGGGAGACGCACCTGGGCGACATGAGCCGCGTGCCCAAGACCCACCCGCGGATCGAGGCCTACGGCACCGTGGACGAGCTGAACGCCCAGCTCGGCGTGGCGCTGGCGGCCGGGGGCCTGCCCGACCGCTACGCCGAGTGGCTGCGCCGCGCGCAGAACGACCTCTTCGACCTGGGAGCGGACCTCTCGGTGCCCGAGGGCGGCGCGCGCGAGCGGCTGCGGATGGTGCCCGAGCAGACCGCGTGGCTGGAGGAGGCATGCGACGAGGTCAACGCCGACCTGCCGAACCTGAAGTCGTTCGTCCTGCCCGGCGGCACGCCCGCGGCCGCGCAGCTGCACGTCTGCCGCACGGTCTGCCGGCGCGCCGAGCGGCGGACGATCGCCTGCGGCGAGGAGGTCAGCGCCGAGTGCGTGCGCTACCTGAACCGGCTCTCGGACCTGCTGTTCATCCTGTCACGCGGCCTCAACATCGCCGCGGGGGGCGCGGAGCCGCTGTGGGAGCCGGGCCGGGGCCGGTGAGCGCAGCCCGGTCGCGGCGAGGCAGGCCCAGCCGGCGGCCACGAACACGCCGCCGACCACGTCGCTGGGGTCGTGCGAGCCGAGCACGACCAGCGCCAGCCCCGTGCCGGCGCTGACCGCCGCGCCGGCCAGCGCCACGAGCCACCGCTGCGCCGGCGGGGCGACGATGACGAGCGCCGCGGCCAGGCTCACCACCGCGGTCGTGTGGCCGCTCGGCCAGGACGGCGGCAGCACGGAGTAGCCGTGCTCCGCGCCCAGCGCCGGCTTGAGCAGCTGCGTCGTCACGGCCGAGCCGGCCAGCAGCACCGCGGCCACGAGCGCCTCGCGCCGGCGGCGCAGCACCACCGCGCCGGCCACCACCGACGCGCTGAGGACGGCGTAGGGCGCGGGGTCGAAGAACGCGGTGAGGTCGCGGGCGAGGTGCGCCCCGCGCACGCCGCCCAACCCGAGCAGCCAGGCGTAGAGCCGCACGTCGGCGGTCTCGGCCCTGGCCACGTGGAACGCGACGAGCCACACCATCGCGGCCGCGGCGGCGCACAGTCCGGCGGCGATCAGGAGTCGGCGGCGCATCCGCCCCGAGGCTAGCCGCGCTTCCTCAAGGTTCGCTTCAGACGCAGCCGCACGTCGCGCACCGGCGGCGGCGCGGCCATCATCTGCCAGCCGCGCGGAGAGAGCGCGTAGACGCCGTCGCGCTCGTGCAGCACGATCCGCGGGCGCGGCTCCTCGGTGGTGGCCAGCCGCGCCTCCGACAGCGGCCACTCGCCGTACTCGGACAGCTGGGCCAGCACCCGCCGCACCTGCGCGTGCTTGACGCCGCGCTCCAGCAGGGCGTGGACGATCGCCGCCTCGGCCACGTCCTCCACCGAGTAGACCCGGGGCTCGCCGTCCGAGCGCGAGGAGCGGATGTAGCCCCAGCGCGCCCACTGGCCGATCGTGTTGCCGCTGACCCCGGCGAGCGCGCCGACGTCCTTCGCGAGGAAGCTGCCGTGGGGCAGCTCCATCTCATTCGTGCTCGGCCGGATCCAGCAGCCGGACGGCGGCGTCGCGGTCGGGCACGCGCAGCTTGCGCAGGATCGCCGCCACGTGCGAGCGCACGGTGGCGGGCGAGACGACCAGCGTGCGGGCGATCTGCGCGGTGGTCATCCGCCGGCGCATCAGCTCCAGCACCTCCCACTCGCGCGAGGTCAGCCGCGGCTCGCCCTCGCGGGAGGGCATCAGCGCCCGCCGGCGCGGCGCGCGGTCGCGGAACTCCTCGACCAGCCGCGTGACGAGCGTGACCGGCAGCGCGGCGTCGCCGCCCATCACGTCGCGCAGCGCGGTGGGCAGCCGCTCGGCCTCGGTGTCCTTGAGCAGGTAGCCGGCCGCGCCGGCCCGCAGCGCGGCGAACAGGTGGCCGTCGTCGCGCGAGACGGTGAGCATCACCACGCGCGTGGAGGGCAGCCGCGCGCTGATCTCCCACGCGGCGGCTAGCCCGCTGCCGGGCATGTTGACGTCGAGCAGCGCCAGGTCGGGCTGCTCGCGCAGCGCGGCGTCCACGGCGCCGGGAGCGTCCTCGGCCTCGGCGATCACGCTGAAGCCGCCGTCCTGGGCGAGGACATCCGCGATGTCCCCGCGCGTGGGCGCGTGGTCGTCGGCCACGAGGACCCGTACCTGCTCTATGGCAGCACCACCTGGACGAGCGTACCGGCGCCCCGGACGGACTCCACGTTGAGCTGCCCGCCGACCTGCTCGGCCCGCTCGCGCATGGCGATCAGCCCGTAGCCGGCGACCCCGAGGCCGCTGCTCGAGCCATGGTGGAAGCCGCAGCCGTCGTCGATCACCCGCACGTGCAGCGGCGAGCCGGCCAGCTCGACGCGCACGTGCCGCGCGCCGCCGTGGTGGGCGGCATTGCGCACGGCCTCGGCGACGATGCGGAAGAGCTCGGCCCGGACCTCGGGCGACACCTCGGTCTGCACGCGCACGTTGACCTGCACCTCGACGTCGCACTCGGCGGCGAGCCGGGCGCCGTGCCGCTCCAGGGCGACGCCGAGCGGCTCGGCGGCGGACGGGACGAGCGCCTCGATCGCCCGCCGGGAGTCGGCCAGCGCGCGCTCGGCGGCGGAGAGGATCTCGCGCCCGTCGGGCAGCTCGGCCAGCCGGCCGGCGCGGCGGCGGATGAACGCGAGCTCCTGGGCGACGCCGTCGTGCAGCTCGCGGGCGATGCGGCGGCGCTCGCTCGCCAGCGCGGCGTCGGCGCGGACGCGGGCGCGGCGGCGGACCTCGCCGACCACGCCGGTCAGCAGCACGAGCCAGCCGACGAGCCGCAGCGCGTCGCCCACCCGGACGGCGTCGTCGTCGGCGGGCGGGAACAGCGTGTAGTTGAGCTTCGCGCACCCGCCCAGGATCAGCGCGATCGCCAGCCAGCGCAGGAATGGCTCGCCGCGGCGGTCGGCCCGGCGGGCCAGCCCGGCGGCGGCGGCCACCAGCGCGGCGGCGATGGCGATCTGCACGATCAGCCGGCCGAGCTCCGGGCGGAAGTCCGGCCGGCTCGGCGCGGCCAGGTCGACGTGCGGGCCGGCGCCGGACACCAGCGCGGCGAGCCCGGCGAGGACCAGCCCGGCGCCCGCGGCGCCGAGCCACACTGTGCGCCGGCGCGCGCGCATCCGGCGCGCGGGCGCGTAGGCGGCCACGGCGAGCATCACGGTTCCGGCGAGGTTCGCGCCCATGGCGTAGCGGACCTCGCCCGGCGTCCAGGCGCGGGCCACGATCAGCGTCGACACGGTGAGCGCCGTCACGGATAGGACCACCAGTCCCACGGACAGCCACACGTGGTCCGCACGCGAACTCAGGCCGCACTGCTTGAGCAGCAGCGCGACGGTGGCGATGGCCACCAGCGCGCCCGCGGTCTCGAGCGCCACCTTGAGCGACGAGGACTCCACGGACCCGCGCAACCACGGGACTGACACGACCGCCAGGGTGACCGCGACGGCGGCTCCCGCCGCCAGGGGCACCATAGGCGCCGGCCTCCGAGCCGGTTGCTCCATCTTCTCCACCCTCCGAAAACCTCCGAACCCAGCGGGTTTGTACCTCACCGGACCGCTCCAGGGCAAGGTGGCTGGCCCCACCTTTGCGCGCGGGCAAATGAGAAGTGCCTCCGCGCCGCCCCCGGATCGGCCCTGGAAACCGCGCGGATTCGGCGCTGTGGAGCCGAAGACGACCCGTTCGGACAGGCCCGCCGGCGAGCGCTGGCCGAACGGGCAGGATTTGGCGCGGACCCGCGATCTCCGGACCAACCGGAAAGTGCGACGGGTCCGCGAAGGGCGTCCCGGATCCGTCTCAGGTGATCTGCGTGCCGACCGGCTCACCGGCCACGATGGCCCGCATCGCGCCGGCGCGGCCGGCGTCGAAGACGTGCAGGACCAGGCCGTGGTCGCGGGCGAGGATGAACGCCGCGGGGTCCATCACCCGCAGGTCGGCGGCGATCGCGTCGGCGAAGGAGAGGCGGTCGTAGCGGGTGGCCTCCGGGTCCGTGCGCGGGTCGGCGGTGTAGACGCCGTCGACGCCGTGCTTGGCCACGAGCAGCGCGTCGGCCCGCAGCTCCAGCGCGCGCTGCACCGCCGGGTAATCGGTGGTGACGTACGGCTGGCCGATGCCGCCGGCCAGGATCACGAGGTGCCCGCGGTCGAGGTGCGCCTGGGCGCGCAGGCGGATGAACGGCTCGGCCACGGCGGGGATCGGCACCGCGGTCATCACCCGCACCTCGCGCTCGGAGCGCGCCTTGAGCACCCCGCGCAGGATCAGCCCGTTCATCACGGTGCCGAGGATCCCGACGTTGTCGGCCTCGGCGCGCTCGATCCCCCACTGCTCGGCCAGCGTGCCGCGGAAGAAGTTGCCGCCGCCGACCACGATCGCCACCTGCACGCCGGCGTCGGCCACCGCCAGGATCTCGCCCGCCACGTGCTCGAGCGCGTCCGCGTCGAGCCCGACCGGCTCGGGGCCGGAGAGCGCGGCGCCGCTGAGCTTGACCACGACGCGCCGGTAGCTCACTGACTCGCGCCGCGCGGCTGCGCGGCCTCCAGGAGGGCGACGCGCACGAGAGGTACCGCTACGGGGATTCGAACCCCGGTTTCCGCCGTGAGAGGGCGGCGTCCTAGTCCCCTAGACGATAGCGGCAGGGAACGCCGCACCCAGCGTAGCAACGGGAACGGAGTGCGGCTGAGAGGACTCGAACCTCCACGGGGTCTCCCCCACACGGACCTGAACCGTGCGCGTCTGCCTAATTCCGCCACAGCCGCAGACGCGCGCAGGATACCGCGTGCGGCGCCCGCACTAGCCTGCGCCGCTGCGATGCGGCTCGGGGTGCTGAGGCAGCGGGAGTTCCGGCTGATGTTCCTCGCGCAGGGGGTGTCGGTGCTGGGCGACCGGATGGTGTCGGTGGCGCTGGCGTTCGCGGTGCTCGGGCTGGGTGGCAGCGCGTCGGCGGTCGGGCTCGTGCTGGCCTGCCGGATGCTGCCGATGATCGCCTGCCTGGTGGCCGGCGGCGTGGTGGCCGACCGGGTCTCGCGGCGGAGCGTGATGGTGGTGGCCGACGTGGTGCGCCTCGGGAGCCAGGGGCTGATGGCGGCGCTGCTGATCGGCGGGGCGGCGCACGTGTGGACGCTGGCGGCGCTCTCCGGGGTCACGGGGGCGGCGACCGGGTTCTTCAATCCGGCCTCGACCGGGCTGCTGCCCGCGGTGGTGGCGGCGGAGGACCTGCAAGAGGCGAACGGGCTGCGCAGCACCGGGATGGCGGCCGGGGAGATCGTCGGGCCGGCGGTCGCGGGCGTGCTGGTGGCGGGCGTCGGGGCCGGGTGGGCGATCGCGGTGGACGCCGGGACGTTCGCGGCGAGCGCGCTGCTGCTGGGCGCGCTGCGGCTGCCGCCGGCGGTGGCGCGGGCGGCGCCCGCGTCGTTCGTACGCGACCTGCGCGACGGCTGGGCCGCGTTCCGCTCGCACACCTGGGTCTGGGCGGTGGTGTCGGTCCTCGCCGTGGACAGCATGCTGTGGGGCGCGTGGAGCGCGCTCGGGCCGGTGGTGGCCGAGCGGCGACTCGGCGGCGCCGCCGCCTGGGGCACGGTGCTGGCGGGGTTCGGGATCGGCGCGCTGCTCGGCGGCCTGGCCGCGGTGCGGGCGCGCCCCGAGCGGCCGCTGATGGTGTTCGCGGTGTTCGGCGCCGCGTTCGCGGTGCCGCTCGGCTGCCTCGCCGCCGGGGCGCCGACGGCGGTCGTCGCGCTGGGCGCGGTGCTGGCCGGCGCCGCGATGATGGCCGGCAACGCGGTGTGGGAGTCGACGCTGCAGCGCCACGTCCCGCGGGACCAGCTCTCGCGCGTCAGCGCGTACGACTGGCTCGGCTCCATGGCCCTGTCGCCCCTCGGCCTCGCGATGTGGGGTCCGATCGCCGCCGCGATCGGGTTGACGCCCGCGCTGTGGATCGCCGCCGCCGGCCAACTCGTAGCCACTGCGGTGCTGGTGGCGATCCGCGAGGTCCGGCGCCTGCCCGCTTTCCCTGCAACGGAGCTTGCAGGGAGCAGGAAGAGCCGCTGATACAACGACGGTCGCCGAGTCGCCGTGCCCTCCGGGGCCGGCGAGCGGGGGAACCACAGCGGCCCGACACATGGCCGCAGGGGCGAATCGCCGGGATGGTCGCCGGCGTAGCGCGTGGTGCGCGAGCCCGTCAGCTCACCTCGCAGGCGCCACAACCAGATGGGTCACTTCACGCAACGGATGTGCACAGCCTGCGCCGTCATCGGCGCGGTCGCCCTGCTCGGGCCGGCGACGGCGCACGCCGGCGAGCTCGAGCTCGGGGATCGCAGCCCGAAGGTGGCCACGATCCAGCGCTGGTTCCACCTCGCGCCCGACCACGTCTACGGACCGGCCACCCGGCGCGCGGTCAAGCGCTTCCAGCGCCGCCACGGGCTCGCGGCGGACGGCGTGGTCGGCCCCGCCACGTGGGCCGCGCTCAAGCGCGTCTACGCGCAGGGCGGCCACCGGCACCTGGCCCACAGCGCCGGCCGCGTGCAGCTGCTGCAGAAGGCGCTCGGCGTCGCCGCCGACGGCGTGTTCGGCCCCGCCACCCAGCGGGCCGTCAAGGCCTTCCAGCGCGCGCACGGGCTCACCGCCGACGGCGTCGTCGGCCCGGCCACCTGGGCCGCGCTCGGCCACCCCGGGGAGAGCGCGATCCTCAAGCGCAGGCACAGCGCGAAGGCGCCGTCGGACGCGGTCCGGCGGTTGATCGCCGCCGGCGACCGGATCGCGAGCGTCCCGTACAAGTACGGCGGCGGCCACCGCAGCTTCAGCGACACCGGCTACGACTGCAGCGGCTCGGTGTCCTACGCGCTGCACGGCGCCGGGCTGCTCGCCGCCCCGCTGGACTCCGGCCAGTTCATGAGCTGGGGCGCCCCGGGCAAGGGCCGGCGCGTCACGATCTACGCGAACCCCGGCCACGTCTACATGGTCGTCGACGGCCGGCGCTTCGACACCTCGGGCGCCACCGCGGCGGGCAGCCGCTGGCAGACGACGATGCGCTCCTCGGCGGGCTACACGGTCCGCCACCCGCCCGGGCTCTGAGCGTTTCCTGGGGGCGATCTTTAGCTCCTCCTTGGCTGCGGCCCGGACGATACGTGGCGCAGAGGCACTGACCCACGCCCCCGGAGGTTGCCGGTGACCGCCACCGACACCGAACTCCATACCCAGGCTCCCACGCAGGAGACAGGCACCCTGCCGCGGATCCCGGACCGAGAGCGCCGCCGCGCCGCCGTGCTGCCGCAGCTCGCCCCCGGCCGCTACGTGGCGGTCGAGGACGCGGGCGAGGTGGTGCTGATGCCGCTGAAGAACGAGGTCATCCGCATCGGCCGCAGCGCCGCCAACGACATCGTGCTCGACGACGCGTCGGTGTCGCGCCGCCACGCGCTGCTCGCCCGCCGCGGCGAGACGACGTTCGTGCTCGACGACCGCAGCCTCAACGGCGTGCAGGTCAACGGGCAGCGGGTGAGCGAGTCGCCGCTCAAGGACGGCGACGCGCTGCTGCTCGGCCACGTCGCCCTGCGCTACGTGGAGCGGGCCTAGCGGGGTGGGCGCGGGCCGTCCGGGACGATGTCGCGCCCGGTCGGCTCGAGGTCCTCCCCCAGCTCGATCTGCCAGAAGAAGCGGGTGAACGTCCGCCCGGCGAGGAACTCGCCGACGTGCGGCTCCACGCGCTCGCCGCCGGCCATGCGCACGATCAGCTCGGGGTAGGTCCGGCCGGGCAGCGCGGCGTACATCGGGCAGGCGAACGCGCCGCCGAAGCGCGCGTTGATGTCGGTGATCCGCAGCCCCAGCTCGCGGTCGCGGAACATCTGGACGGTGGCCGGGCCGCGCAGCGGCAACGCCTCGGCCACCGCGCGGCCGAGGTCGATCAGCTCCGGGTCGGCGACCGCCGCGCCCTTGATCGACTCGCCGCCGCGCGACTCGAGCATCGTGCGCGGGATCGCGTTCAGGCAGCGCCCGTCGCGGTCGCACAGCAGGTCGACGGAGAACTCCGGGCCGTCCATGCGCCGCTGCACCATCACCGGCTCCTTGACGTAGCCGGCGAAGAACGCCGCCTCGCGCTCGTCGGCCGCGGGGTGGATGGACCGCGACCCGGACCCCTGGCGCGGCTTGACCACGGCCGGGAACGCCTCGGCGCGCTCGCCGGGCAGCCACGTCGGCGGGCTCGGCAGCCCGAGCTCCGTGAGCAGCCGGTGCGCCTCGTACTTGTCGAACGTGCGCCGGCACACCTCGGCGTCCGGCACCCACGCGGGCAGATCGCTGCGCGCCAGCAGCTCGAGGTCGAGGTCGGTCAGCGGCACCACGGCGCGCACGTCGTGGCGCCCCACCAGCTCGGTCAGGAACGGGATGTAGTCGGGCGAGTCCACCCGGGGCGGCGCCACGCGGACGTCGGCGGCGTACTGGGCGGGGGCCAGCGGGCTCGGGTCGGCGGCGACGACGAGCGCGTGCCGCGCGAACGCGCTGACGATGTCGTAGCGCTTGCCGACGCCGGTGAGCAGGACCGCCGGGCGGCTCAATGGAACCGGGTCAGCGTGTCCGAGCGCAGGCCGAGCCGCAGGCTCTCCACCGCGATCAGGTCGTGCGGGAGCACGTTGCCCAGGTTGACGTCCGGCCCGAAGTGGCGCACGAGCCACGCCTGCTGCGTGCGCCGCGGCGCCTCGAAGATCAGCCGCTCCACGCCCGCCGCGCCGACCAGCGCCTCCACCAGCTCGTCGCGGATCGAGCCGTCGGGCCAGTAGAGCCCGGCGTCGCCGGAGACCCGGCCCTCGCACACGATCGCCTGCGCGCCGGCCTCCAGCGCCTCCGAGGCCTGGCGGATCCACAGGTCGCCCGACGGCGCGAGCCGCCCGTCCTTGGAGCCGACCTCGACGAAGACCACGAACTCGGCGGCCAGCGCGCCGATCAGCCGCCGCTTCTCGCCCGGCGGGAAGTCCAGCGTGCCCTCGGAGACCTCGATCTGGCCGATCCCGAGCTGCTGCAGCGCCTCGATGAGCGCGCCGACGCGCTTGTGGCGCCAGGCCAGCTCGGTCAGCGTGCCGCCGAGCATCGGGGCGACGTCGTGCTCGCGGTAGGTGGCGAGCTTGGCCTCCAGCGCGCCGGTCACCAGCGCCGAGCCCCAGCCGAGCCGGACGACGTCCACGTGCGGCGCGGCGAGCTCCATCAGGCCCTCGGCCTCGACCCGGGTCAGCCCGGGGTCGATGACGTGCGTGATCCCCGTCGTGCGGGGCTTGCGGGACCGGGCGGGCAGCGGGACGAGGCCCTCCAGCGCCGTCGCGAGTGGCGTGCGCATGCCGTGCAGTATGGGGACCCCGGCGGTCGGCGCGTCGCGCGGGCGCCGGCGAGCGCCCGCGCGACGCTGGGCTCATGACCGCCCGACGGGGGTCAGTGCGTCCAGCGGGATGTCGGGGTCGGCCAGGCGGCGGTCGTCCACCGCCGTCCGCGAGCGGATCAGGTGCTGGACCTGGTCGACGACGCCCCACACGTTCACGTTCATGCCGGCCACGATCCGGTCGCCCTGCATCCAGAAGGCGACGAACTCGCGGGCCGCGGGGTCGCCGCGGAACACGACCCGGTCCCAGCGCCGGGCGAAGCCGGCGTACTCCATGCCGACGTCGTACTGGTCGGAGAAGAAGTACGGCAGCTTCTCGTAGGGCGCGGTCCCGCCGAGCATCGCGCGGGCGGCGTGCGGGCCCTGCTCGAGCGCGGTCGCCCAGTGCTCGACGCGGACGCGCTCGCCGTAGAACGGGTGCAGCGCGGAGGCCACGTCGCCGGCGGCGAACACGCCCGGCGCATCCGTGGCCAGGCGCTCGTCGACCAGGATCCCGTCGCCCACGGCGATGCCGGCGCGCTCGGCCAGCTGCGTGCGCGGCCGCACGCCGACGCCCACGACGACGAAGTCGCAGTCGACCGCCGAGCCGTCGGCCAGGCGCACCCGCTCGACGGCGCCGGCGCCCTCGAACGCGCTCACGCCGGTGCCGAGGCGCAGCCGGACGCCGTTGTCGGCGTGGATGTCGCGGTAGACGGCGCCGAGCTCGGGCCCGAGCACGCCCGCCAGCGGCAGCGACTGCGGCTCGATGACGGTCACCTCCAGGCCCGACTGGCGGGCGGAGGCGGCGACCTCGCAGCCGATCCAGCCGCCGCCGACGACCACGACCGAGCCGCCGCGCTCCAGCCGGGCGCGCAGCGCGTCGGAGTCGGCCACGCTGCGCAGGTAGAGCACGCCGTCGAGCTCGGCGCCCGGGATCGGGAGGCGCTTGGGCTCGGCGCCGGTGGCCAGCAGCAGCCCGTCGTAGGCGATGCGCTCGCCGCCGGCGAGCTCGACCGAGCGCGCGCCCACGTCCAGCGCCGTGACGCCCGCGCCGAGCCGCAGCTCGACGTCGCGCGCCGCGTACCAGTCCTCGGCGTGGACGTAGATCGTCTCCCGCTCGGCCTCGCCGCGCAGGTAGTCCTTGGACAGCGGAGGACGCTCGTACGGGCGGTCGGGCTCGTCGCCGACGAGCACCACCCGTCCGCCGAAGCCCTCCTCGCGCAGCGTCTCCACCGCCTTGGCGCCGGCGAACCCGGCGCCCACAACGACCAGCGTGTCAGTCATGCGGTGTCCTCGTGGTCAGGGTCATGAACTCCTGGCGGGTGCGGGCGTCGTCGCGCACCGCGCCGCGCAGCGCCGAAGTGACCGTCCGGCTGCCCGGCTTGGCCACCCCGCGCAGCGACATGCACATGTGCTCGGCCTCCAGCACCACGCCCACCCCGCGCGGCGCCAGCTCCTCCTGCAGCCAGTCGGCCACCTGCATGGTCAGCCGCTCCTGGATCTGCAGATCGCGGGCGAACAGCTCGACGACGCGGGCGAGCTTGCTCAGGCCGATGATCCGCTCGCCGGGCAGGTAGCCGACGTGCGCCACCCCGTGGAACGGCAGCAGGTGGTGCATGCACAGCGAGTGGAACGGGATCCCGCGGGCGATGATCAGCTCGTCGTAGCCGTCCTCGTTCGGGAACGTCGTGGGCCGGAACGGGTGCGGGGTGAGCAGCTCGGTGTAGGCGTCGGCGACGCGCCGCGGCGTGTCGCGCAGGCCGTCGTCCGTGCGGTCGGCGCCGAGCGCGGTCAGCATGTCGCCGACCGCGCGCTCGAGCGCGTGCCGGTCGATGGTGCGGGGCGGCGGCTCGGCCGCCCCCACCAGGGCGAGGGCGGGGTCGGCCATCACTTGCCGTAGGTCAGCGCGAGCCGGGTCAGGGTCAGCGCGGCGAGCATCAGGCCGAAGTCGCGCAGGGCCACGTCGTAGTAGCCGGGGCCGCTGACCAGGTTGAGGATGATCCCGGCCAGCCAGGCGACGACGATCGGCGCGCCGAGCTTGGGCCGGACCGCGACGATGATCCCGGCGAGGATCTCGACGCCGCCGACGAAGTACATGAAGTCCTGCGCGCTGCCGGGCATCAGGTCGTTGACCCAGCCGGCGAGGTAGTTCGGCCAGTCGGTCATGACGTTGAAGAACTTGTCGATCCCGAACAGCACGGGCGCGACGGCGAACGTCAGCCGGAGCATGAGGAAGGCGTGGTAGCCGGCCTCGCGCTGCAGCAGCGGTGTGGACGCGGCGGCAGGAGCGGCGGCGGGGCGGGTTGGAGCGCTTTGGAGAGCGGACATCGATGGACCTCCTGGTTTCTAAAAACAACGACTGTTGGCATGAATCTATTCTCCCTTCCGAGTTTTGTCAACTATGATTGGACATAGAGATGGACGCACTGGCCGCAGTCACCTCGCTCGGCGACGCCACCCGGCGCCGCGTCTACGAGCACGTGGCGGCGCAGGCCGGGCCGGTCTCGCGCGACGAGGTCGCGCGGGAGGCGGGCATCGGTCGCACGCTCGCCGCCTACCACCTCGACCGGCTCGCCGGCGAGGGGCTGCTGGAGGTCACCTACGAGCGCCGCTCGGGCCGCACCGGACCGGGCGCCGGGCGGCCGGCGAAGCTCTACGCCCGCACACAGCGCGAGGTGTCGGTCAACGTGCCGCCGCGCGACTACCCGCTGGCGGCGCGGCTGCTGGCCGACGCGGCGGCGGACGACCCGGACGGCCACGTCCAGCGCTCGCTGCTGGCCGCGGCCGAGCGCCTGGGCCACGAGATCGCGGACGAGGCGGGGGCGCGGGAGCTGGAGACGCTGCTGCGCGAGCGCGGCTATGAGCCCTACGACGACGACGGCGTGGTCCGGATGCGCAACTGCCCCTTCCACGCGGTCGCCCAGCGCCAGCCGGAGCTCGTCTGCGGCATGAACCTGGCATTGCTGCGCGGGCTGTGCGGGTCCGAGGTGACGGCGTGCCTGGAGCCCGCGCCGGGCCGCTGCTGCGTCGCGCTGCACCGGACCGATCGGTCCGCGCCTTCCTAGACTCCTCGCGGTGACCGCCGCGCCGCCCGAGGACCACACCCGTGTGGTCTTCCTCTCGCTGCTGCTGGCGGGCATGGCGTTCGCGCTGTCGCAGACCGTCGTCTCCCCCGCGCTGCCCGAGCTCCAGCGCGCCTACCACGCCGACGCCGCCGCGGCGGCCTGGATCTTCACCGGCTACCTGCTGTCGGCCTCGGTCTCCACGCCGATCGTGGGCAAGCTCGGCGACGTCTACGGCCGCGGCCGGGTGCTCACCGTCGTCCTGCTGATCTTCGCGCTGGGCAGCGCGGTCTGCGCGTTGTCCACGTCGCTGCTCGTGCTGGTGGCCGGCCGCGTCGTGCAGGGCGTGGGCGGCGGCATCTTCCCGCTGGCCTTCGGGATCATCCGCGACACGTTCCCGCACCAGCGCGTGGCCACCGCGATCGGCGGGATCAGCGCGACGTTCGGCATCGGCGGCGGCGTCGGGCTCGTGCTGGCCGGGTTCATCGTCGACGCGCTGTCGGCGTCGTGGCTGTTCTGGCTGGGGCTGATGGCGCTGCCCGCCGCGGCGGCGATCTGGCGCTACGTCCCGCGCGAGGAGGTGCGGCGCGGCGTCCGCGTGGACTGGCTGGGCGCGGCGATCCTGTCGGCCGCGCTGGTCTCGCTGCTCTACGGGCTGAGCAAGGCCACCGACTGGGGCTGGGGATCAGGCCGCGTGATCGGGCTGCTGGCCGCCGGCGTGGCGCTCGCCGTCGTCTGGGTGTGGGTGGAGATGCGGATCGACCAGCCGCTGGTGGAGATCCGCATCCTGCGCCGGCGGCCGGTGCTGATGACGAACATCACCGCGGTGCTGGTCGGCTTCGGCATGTTCGCCTCCTTCCTGCTCGTGCCCCAGCTCGCCCAGACGCCGGAGAAGTTCGGGTACGGCTTCTCGGCGAGCGTCACGGGCTCCGGGATGCTGATGCTGCCCAGCACGCTGGTCATGCTCGTCGCCGGTCCGTGGGCGGGCCGGCTCGCCGCCGCCTCGGCGCGCCGGCCGCTCGTGCTCGGCACGCTGGCGATGGGCGTGGCCTTCGTCGTCTACGCCGCGGCCCACGGGAGCGAGTGGGAGATCTGCGTCGGCGGCGCGCTGAGCGGGCTGGGCATCGGCTTCGCCTACGCCTCGATGGCCAACCTGGTGGTCGAGTCCGTGCCCCCTGAGGAGGTCGGCATCGCCACCGGGATCAACACGATCATGCGCACGCTGGGCGGCGCGCTGGGCGCCGAGCTGGTGGCCACGCTGCTCACCGCCAAGACGATCGCCGGGACGCCGATCCCGGCGGAAGCGGCCTACACCGACGCGTTCGCGGTGGCCGCCGTCGCGTCGCTGCTGGCCATGCTGGCCGCGCTGGCGATCCCGCAGGCGCGCCGTCCGCGCCGCCGGCCCGCGCCGGCCCCGGCCGCGGCGTAGCCCCGCGCGCGGCGGTGGTAGCTTCGGCGGCGATGCGCCGCTTCACGGTGCTTCTGGCGCTGCTCGCAGCCGGCTGCGGGTCCGACCGGCCGCCGCCGCCGCGCCTGCAGGTGGCGGCCGCCCGGGCGCTGACGCCGGCGCTCGTCGCCTACGCCCGCGGGTTCCCGGGCGCGGCGGTGCACTCCGCCGGCGTGGAGGCGCTGGCGGACCGGATCCGGCGCGGCCCGCGGCCGGACCTGGTGGCCGGACCGAGCCGCGCGCTGCCCGCGCTCTACTCCGCCGGGCTGGTGGAGAAGCCGCTGGACTTCGCGCAGAACGACCTGGTGCTGGTCGTGCCGGTCCGCGACCCGCGGGTCGGCGGGCTGACGCAGCTGAGCGGCCCGGGCGTGCGGATCGCGCTCGGCCGCGACGGCTCGCCGGTCGGCATGTCCACCCGGATGGTCCTCGACCGGCTGCGCGCGGCCCAGCGCTCCGCGATCCTCGGCAACGTCCGCGACCGCGCCGGCGACTCGGCCGTGCTCGCCCGGCTCGTGGCCGAGCGGCGCGCCGACGCGGCGTTCGTCTACCGGACCGCGGCCACGCGCTGGCGGGGCCGCCTCCTCGCGATCGACCTCTCCGACCGGCTCGCCCCGCGGGTGCGGTTCGGCATCGCCGTCGTCCGCGGCGCCGCCCACCCGCGCGCGGCCCGCGCGTTCGTGGCCGGCCTGGACAAGGCTCGCGGGCGCCACGCGCTGAACGCCGCCGGCTTCGTGACGGCCCCCTTCAGGCCGCGGTGAGCGCCGGGAACAGGGGTTGGATCGGCGGCGGGGCCACGCGGACGCGCGCGTCGACGACGGCCGCGCCGTTGCGGCCGACGAGCACGGGGTTGAGGTCGAGCTCGGCGATCGCCGCGTGGCCGTCGGCCAGCGCCCCGACGCGCACGGCGATGTCGGCGAGCGCGGCGACGTCGGCGTCCTCGCGCTCCAGCAGCGCGTGCGAGCGCAGGCCGGCGATCATCGCCGCGGCGTCCTCGCGGGCCAGCGGCGCGAGGCGCACGCCGACGTCGCCCAGCACCTCGGCCGTGCCGCCGCCGGCGCCGCAGGCCACGACCGGGCCGAAGCGCTCGTCCACCAGCACGCCGACGAGCATCTCCACGCCCGGGCCGACCATCCGCTGGACGAGGAAGCCGCCGGCGGGCGTACCCGCGCCGGCCAGGCGGTCGGCGATCTGCTGCGCCGCGCGGCGCACCGCGGTCGGGCCGCTGAGCCCGAGCCGCACCGCGCCCGCGCGCGCCTTGTGCACGACGTCCGGCGAGAGCCCCTTCAACGCCACCACGCCGCCCAGCTCGGCCGCCGCCTTCGCTGCCGCGGCCGGCGAGCCGGCGCGCCGCTGCTCGACCAGCGGGATGCCGTAGGCGCCGAGCAGCGCGTCGAGCTCCTCGGGCATCAGCCAGCCGCCGCCGCGGGCCAGCGACTGCGCGAGCACGGCCGCCGCGGCGTCCGGGTCGACGTCCTCCGGCGGGCGCGGGACGGCGGGCACGGTGGCCCGCCAGCGCGCGTAGGCGGCGGCGCGGCCGAGCGCCCGCGCCGCCGCCTCCGGCGCGCGGAACGCCGGGATCTTCGCGCCGCTGCGCAGCACGGCCGGCAGCGGCCCGGGCGTCATGAACACGGCGAGCAGCGGCGTGTCGCCCCGGTCGGCCGCAGAGAGCGCGGCGGCCGCCTCCTCGGCGCCCGCGGAGATGTGCTCGACGAAGATCGCGATCACCGCGTCCACGCCGGGGTCGGCCGCCACGGCCTCGACCGCCGCGCGGAAGCGCTCCGGGCGCTCGCCGGCCGCCAGCTGCACCGGCCCCGCGGCGACGTCCAATCCGGCGTCCGCGCAGGCGTCGGCGCACACCACCAGCGG
>JAICUS010000777.1 GCA_025935735.1 Solirubrobacteraceae bacterium
CGAACTCGCTCAACCAGGCCGGCCTCGGGCTCTATCGCTCCACCGACGGCGGCGACAGCTGGACGCTCGTCCCCGGCTCCTACGCGATGGCGCAGAACCGCTCGATCTCGTCGATCCGGCTCGGCGCCAACCACGCGATCTGGCTCGGGACCGCGGTCGGATCGCAGGGCCAGTCGTCGGCCAACGGCGGCGCCGTCGTGCCGCCGGGCACCGCCGAGGTGGCGGTGTGGAAGTCGACCGACAACGGCGCGACGTTCCGGCTGAGCAAGAGCCTGGCGCCGCGCGGCACGATCGGCGGCGGCGTCAACGACATCGAGGTCGACCCCGCCGACCCGACGCGCGTCTATGCCGCGTTCTACGGCTACGGCGTGTGGCGGACCACCGACAACGGCGCCACCTGGGAGCAGGTGTTCACGCCCACGTCGGCCAGCACCAGCGAGCGCGAGGAGATCGCGCTCACCCGCAAGAGCGGGGCGACGCGCATCTTCCTGGCCAACGGCGTGTCGGGCTCCGGCCACCTCTTCCGGGTCGACGACGCGTCCGTGCCGGCCTCGACGCTCGATCCGGCGGCCACGCCGAACTCCGGCTGGACGGACCTGTCCAGCCCCGTCAACGGGACGCCCGGCTTCGCGTCGTTCAACCTCTGCCAGGGCCAGTGCAACTACGACCTGTTCGTCGAGGTCGACCCGCGCAACCCGGACACTGTGTGGTTCGGCGGCTCGATGGTCTACGAGGAGATCCGCCCGCTGCAGGACCAGTCGCTGATCGGCGTGGCGCCCAACCGCTCCAACGGCCGCGCGGTCATGCGCTCCACCGACGCCGGCGTGCACTTCACCGACATGACGGCGGACGCCACCGGCTCGCCGACGCCGCTCGGCCCTCCGTACTACGAGCAGATGCACCCGGACCAGCACGCGCTGGCGTTCGACCCGGCCAACCCGAACATCGCGTTCGTCGGCTCCGACGGCGGCGTGGTGCGCACGGACGGCACGTTCGTGGACAAGTCCGGCGAGTGCGCGAGCCGCGACGGGATGGGCAACGCGAGCGCGGCCGACATGGCCGACTGCCGGCAGTGGCTGTCCGCCGTGCCGGGGCGCATCCTCAACCTCAACGCCGGGCTGGCCACGATCCAGTTCAACTCGCTCAGCGTCGACCCGCGCGACGCCAACGGCGAGCTGATGGGCGGTACGCAGGACAACGGCACGTTCGCCTTCTCGAACCCGAACGGCGGCAACAAGCGGTTCTGGTTCGAGACCGTCAATGGCGACGGCGGCCCGTCCGCGTTCGACGTGGGCAAGCGCAACGTGCGCCTGCACACGTACTTCCTCGGTCTCGGCGACGTCAACTTCCACGGGACCGACCCGAACTACTGGTCGTTCGTCACCCAGCCGATCCTCGACGCCGCCGAGCCGGCGTCGTTCTACACGCCGGTGCTCGGCGATCCGGTGGTGTCCGGGACCATGTTCGTGGCCGCCGCGCACATCTGGCGCACGCTGGACGACGGCGGCAAGCAGTCCCAGCTGGAGGCGCACTGCCGCGCGCCGGGCGGCGTGCCCGAGTACGACGGCCAGATCGTGTGCGGCGACTTCCAGCCGCTGGGCACCGCGCTGACCAGCAACGCGTTCGGGCCGACCCGCGGCGGGCAGTACGCCGTCGCCGTCGAGCGCGCGCCGGCCGACCGCGGCACGCTGTGGGCCGCCACCCGCCTCGGCCGCGTGTTCGTGACCGAGAACGCCGACGCGGCCGACCCGCAGGACGTCCAGTTCGTGCGGATCGACTCGGCGAGCACGCCGAACCGGTTCCCGAGCGGGATCGCCATCGACCCGGCGGACCCCAATCACGCGTACGTGTCCTACTCGGGCTACTACGCGGGCAACGCGGCCAACGACGTCCCCGGCCACGTGTTCGACGTCCGCTACGACCCGGCCGCCCGGCACGCCACGTTCACGGACATCTCCGGCGACCTGCCCGACGCGCCCGTGACCGACGTCGCCTACGACAACCTGACCGGCGACCTGTACGCCAGCACCGACTACGGCGTCCTGCGCCGCCCGGCGGGGTCGACGTCGTGGACGCGGGCGGCCGACGGGTTCCCGCCGGTCTCCACGCCCGGCCTGACGATCGTCCCCGGCGCCCGCGTGCTGTACGCGGCCACCTACGGGCGCTCGATCTGGAAGCTGTCGCTGCCCGCCGTCCCGCGCAGCGGCAACCCGGAGGCCGCCCCCACGCCGGCGGCGGCCGTTGGCGGCAGCTCCTCCGTCGCCGCCGCGCCGGCCGCGGTCACCGTGGCGGCCCCGGCGCTGACGAGCCGGACCGTGCGCGTGTCGCGGACGCGGATCGCCGCCGTCG
>JAICUS010000080.1 GCA_025935735.1 Solirubrobacteraceae bacterium
CGACGGTGTCGGGGATGTTGATCGTGGTCGCGCCCTCGTCCAGCGCGGCCTGCAGGACCTCGGCGGTGAACTCCACGTCGGCCCGGGTGGCGTCCATCGGGCTGAACTCGACGTCCTCGCACAGCGAGCGGGCATGCGCCACCGCCGCCCGCGCCTGCCCCAGCACGTCCGCGCGGGTGGACTGCAGCTGGTGCTGGATGTGGATGTCGCTGGTGGAGATGAACGTGTGGACGCGGGGGCGCTCGGCGTCGCGTACCGCCTCGGCCGCCCGCTCGATGTCCGCAGCATGCGCGCGCGCCAGGCCGGCGATGACCGGGCCGCGGACCTCGCGGGCGATCGCCCGCACGGCCTCGAAGTCGCCGGGCGAGGCGATCGGGAACCCCGCCTCGATCACGTCCACCCCCAGCCGGGCGAGCTGCTGGGCGATCTCCAGCTTCTCGGCCGCGTTCAGCGAGATGCCCGGCGACTGCTCGCCGTCCCGCAGCGTCGTGTCGAAGATGATGACCCGGTCGGGGTCCATGGCGCGTCTCCTTTGTCTCCTAAGTCCTGCCTTCTCCGGTGTGGGTTTGCGGCTTCGCGGCCGCCACGCGCTATTCCCCCCGAAGGGGGAGGAGAAGAAGGAGGGACAGGCCGCGGAGCGCCATGCGCCGCGCAGCGTATCAGCGGGCCACGTGGATGCCCAGGGCGCGCGGCGCGGCGGCGACGGCGCGGGTCAGCGGATCGACAGCGCGGCCCTGCTCCTCGAGGCGCTCCTTGCGCAGGAACGCCCGGCGCACGAGCGTCCCGCCCGCCCAGGCCAGCGGCTCCGGAGGGACGACCGGCGGCGCCGGGTCGAGCAGCGCGAGCGGCGCCGGCTCGCCCGCGGCCAGCGCGGAGAGGATGCGGCCGGCCAGGTGGCACGGGCCGACGCCGTTGCCGGTGAAGCCGAACGCGTAGTGGACCGGCGCGCCGTCGAGCGTGCCGATCTGCGGCAGGTGGCTGGGCGAGACGTCGATCGGGCCGCCCCAGGCGTGGGTGATCCGGCGGCCGGCCAGCGCCGGGAACATGGCGATCAGGTGGTCGCGGGTCTGGGCGGCGACGTCGGCGTCGACCTCGGTGCGCCCGTGCAGGCGGGCGCCCGCCGCCGGCCGGCCGCCGCCCCAGCCGAACGCGATCCGCCCGTCGCGGGTCGTGCGGAAGTAGTGCACGAACGTGCGCGCGTCGGTGATCGCCTCTCCCCCGGTCCAGCCGAGCTCGTCCAAGAGCTCCGGGACCGGCTCGGTGAGCACGATATGCGACGAGGTGACCGAGATCCGCCCGCGCAGCGGCCGGAACCCGCGCGTGGCGGCGTTGACGGCCAGCACGGCCGCGCCGGCGCGCACGACGCCGGCGTCCGTCTCCGCGGTCACGCCGGAGCCGGTCACGTGCAGCGCCCGCACGCGTGAGCGCTCGCACACGCGCGCGCCGGCCCGCTGGACGCGGTCGCGCAGACCGAGCGCCAGCCGCGCGGGCTGGACCGTGGCGTCGTCGGGGATGAACAGGCCGCGGCGGAAGCGCGGCGAGGCGCAGCGAGCCGCGAGCGCTTCGCGGTCGAGCGCCTCGACGTGCGCGGGCGGGATCTCCGCCACGATGCGGTCGACGATGGCGTCGTGGGCGGGCGCGGTCGAGGCCATCACGTAGCCCGCCCGCGTGAACCAGGCGTCGACGTCCTGGTCGGAGCACCACGCGCCGATCGCCTGGACACTCTCCGACGACGCCTCGCACACCTCCAGCGCCCGCTCGCGCCCGAAGCGCTCGGCCAGCGTCGGCATGTGCGCCCACAGCGTCTCGCAGAAGCCGCCGTTGCGGCCGCTCGGGCCGTGGCCGCAGACGTCGGCCTCGAGCAGGACGACCGACGCGCCGCGGGCGCGCAGCTGCCAGGCCGTCCACAGCCCGGTGTAGCCGCCGCCGATGACCACGACGTCGGCGGTCGCCGAGCCGTCCAGGCGCGGAGCGGCCGACACCGCCCCGGCCTCGTCGAGCCAGTAGCCGTGGGCGGTGTGCAGCATCAGAGAACCCTCGGGGGCCCACCCGCCCGGCGACGTGTCTCAGTGTCAGCCGCCAGGCAGCTCCGCCGGTCGGGCACCCCTAGCGTCCGGCGAAGAAGCGCTCCGAGGCGTCGGCCAGGACCGCCTCGGTCTTGTCGACCATCTCCTGGAGCTCCTCGCGGGTGGAGATCAGCGGCGGGGCGAGGTGCAGCACCGCGTCGCCGCGGTCGTCCGGGCGGGCGATCAGCCCCTCCTCGAGCAGCCGGCCGGCCAGGAACCCGCGCAGCAGCTTCTCGCGCTCCTCGGCGCTGAAGCGGCCGTTGTCGTGGTCGCGGACGAGCTCGAGCGCCCAGAAGAAGCCCGCGCCGCGGATGTCGCCGACGATCGGCAGCCGCTCCTTGACGCCGTTGAGCGCCTCCTCGATGAACCCCTCCTGCGCCCGGACGTTGTCCAGCACGCCCTCGCGCTCGAAGATCTCGATGTTGCGCTCGGCGATGGCCGCGGCCACCGGGTGGCCGGCGAACGTGATGCCGTGCATGAGCATCCGGCCGTCCTCGTAGAGCGGCTCGGCGATCTTGTCGGACACCATGACCGCGCCCATCGGCGCGTAGGCGGAGGTGATGCCCTTCGCGCAGGTGATCAGGTCCGGGGCGACGCCGTAGCGGGCGGAGGCGAACCAGTCGCCGATCCGCCCGAAGCCCGTGATCACCTCGTCGGCGACGAGCGCGATCCCGTAGCGGTCGCACAGCTCGCGCAGCCCGGGCCAGTAGCCCTCGGGCGGCGTCAGGCAGCCGCCGGCGTTCTGCACCGGCTCGGCGATCACCATCGCCACGGTCTCCGGGCCGGCCTCGACGATCGCCCGCTCCATCTCGTCCAGCAGCCGGGCCGTCAGGGCGGCGTCGTCGCCGCCGTCGGGGTCCCGGAAGCGGTTCGTGTTGGACACGCGGACCACCGGGATCGGTGAGGCGCCGAACGGCTCCTTGTAGGTCGGCACGCCGGTGAAGCTCAGCGCGCCCAGGGTCACGCCGTGATAGGCGATCTCGCGGGCGATCGCCTTGGTGCGCTGCGGCTCGCCCTTGGCCAGGTAGTGCTGGCGGACGATCTTCCAGGCGGCCTCGACCGACTCCGAGCCGCCGTTGGTGAAGAAGACGCGGTTGAGCTCGCCGGGCGCGCGCTCGGCCAGCGCGGCGGCCAGGCGGATGGCCGGCGGGTGCGCGGTCGCCCAGTTGGTGTTGAACGCCAGCGTGGAGAGCTGCTGCGAGGCGACCGCGGCCATCTCCTCGCCGAACGAGTAGCCGATCTGGCAGCAGAACAGCGACGAGAGCCCGTCGAAGTAGCGGTTGCCGTCCGTGTCGAACACGTAGGCGCCCTCGCCGCGCTCGAGCACGAGCAGGCGCTTGCCGCCGGGCCCGAACGACCCGTTGCGGGTGAAGTGCATCAGCAGGTGACGGTGCGCCTGCTCCTGCAGCGCCTCCGTCCCGACGGTGTCGGCGACAGTCATGCCCAGCATGCTGCCCACCGTTCGGGTAGCCCGGCAATGGGCGGAACGTCGCGTTCCGGCGCTCATCTTCCGACGGAGCGTCAGGTTCGGGCGCGAAAGCGGCGGGCGCGGACCGCGAGGTGCAGGCCGAGTGCGGCGTCCTCGTCGTCGAGGGAGACGCCCAGCAGCTCCTCGATCCGGCGCAGGCGCAGATAGAGCGACTGGCGCTCGAGGTGCAGCGCGCGGGCCGCCTCGGCCTTGCGGCCACCCGCGGCCAGGTAGGCCTCGAGCGTCTCCAGCAGCGTGCGCGTGCGCTGGGAGCCGTCGGCCAGCAGCGGGCCGAGCTGCTCGTCGACGAACGCGGCGAGCGCGGGCTCGTCGCGCAGGTCGTGCAGCAGGTCGGCGAGGCCGGGGCGGCGCGCATCGTGCCAGCGGGCCACGGGCAGCGCGGTGGCCGCGCCGGCCGAGCGGCGCACGCGCCGCAGCGCCGGCCCGGCGGCCGTCCACGTGTCCGCGGGCGCGCCGATGGCCAAGGCCGCGGCGACCGGACCCAATCCCTGGCGCTCGAGCACGCCGTGGAAGAGCCCGGCGACGTGCTCGGCCAGCGCGGCGTCGAACCCCCGCGGGCCCAGCGAGAGCAGCATCAGCAGGTCGACGTCGCGCGGGCCGAGCAGGACGCCGAAGCCGGTGGAGGACAGCGCGGCGCGCAGCTCGCCGGCCAGCCGGGTCCAGGAGACCTCGGGCGCGGCCGGGGCGTCGCGGGCGTCGCGCCGCGGGCGGGCGCGCAGCCCGGGGGCGCGCCAGCTCGCCGCCACCGGCAGCAGCGTGCCGCGGCCGACGACCGGGAAGCCGAGCGCCTCCGCGCGCCGGCGGGCGTCGGCCTCCTCGACGCGGCCGTCCGCCAGGTCGGACAGGAACGCGCCGCGCGAGCGGGCGCGCAGCTGCTCGTCGTGCTGCTGGCCGAGCAGGTCGACCGCCACGGCCAGCGCGGCGCGCTCGATCGCCACGCGGTCGAAGTCGTCCAGCGGCGCGTCGAGCGCCAGCGCCAGCAGCCGCCCCCACGAGGAGCCCATCAGCCGCACCTCGATCGCGACGAAGCCCTCGGGCGCCTCGCCGCGCGCCTCGGCCCGGTGCAGGTCGGCCCAGGCCGACAGCGCGAGGTCGTCGCCCGGCGGCCCGGAGACGTAGTAGACCAGCGAGCCTCCGGAGTCCTCCAGCAGCACGGGATTGCGGACGGCCGCGGCCAGCTCGGCCATGATCTCCGGCACGCCCCGGCCCTGGAGGATCAGCTCGGTGAAGCGGCGGTGGATCTCCTCGCCCCGGCGCAGCAGCTCGAACTGGGCGTGCAGGACGGCGGCGTGCACGGCCTCGGTGATCTCGATGAACCGCACGGCGCGGTGGAAGGCGATCACCGGCACGCCGGCGCGCCCGCAGGCCCGCAGCACGGGGCCGGGTACGGCGCGCCAGGACGAGCCGAGCTCCACCGCCAGCGCCGCCATGCCCTGGGCGACCAGCGAGCGCGTCCACGTGTCCTGGTGGGCCGCCGCGTCCCCCGCCCCCAGCCCCGTGGTCAGCACGAGCTCGCCGCCCTTGAGCAGGTCGTCGGGATCGGGCATCTCGATCACGTGCGCCCAGCGGATCTCGCGGGCGAGCGCGTCCTCGCCGCTCAGGACCTCGGGCAGCGCCCGGCGGACGACTGCCAGGTCCAACACGGAGGCGATGCTCAACATGACGGTTCGTCAAGCATCTTGACGCAAGACCCAGCCGATCGTCCATTACGGATCCCTACGACGACCGATATGAATCGGCTGGCATTGCAAGAAGGAGGGTCACAGGCCGGTACACCTGAGGAGGATGCAGGCATGAGCTCGCTGACCGCCGTCGCGGCGTCACCGTCCGAGGCCGTGGTCGACGTGCGCCTCGAGCGCCTCACCAAGCGCTTCGACGACGTCGTGGCCGTGGACGACATCACGCTCGACGTCGAGCACGGGCGCTTCCTCGCGCTCCTCGGGCCGTCCGGGTGCGGCAAGACCACGACGCTGCGGATGATCGGCGGCTTCGAGGAGCCCAGCGCCGGGCGCATCTTCCTCGGCGAGAACGACGTCAGCGGGCTGCCGTCCTACAAGCGCGACGTCAACACGGTCTTCCAGTCCTACGCGCTGTTCCCCCACCTCTCGATCTTCGAGAACATCGCCTTCGGGCTGCGCCGCCGCGGCGTCAAGGGCGATGAGCTCAAGCGCCGCGTGCTCGAAGGGCTCGAGCTGGTCGGCCTCGCCGGCCTCGAGCGCCGCCGCCCGCGGCAGCTCTCGGGCGGCCAGCAGCAGCGGATCGCGCTGGCCCGGGCGCTCGTGAACCATCCCCGCGTGCTGCTCCTGGACGAGCCGCTCGGCGCGCTCGACCTCAAGCTGCGCAAGCAGATGCAGCTCGAGCTCAAGCGCATCCAGCACGAGGTGGGGATCACGTTCATCCACGTCACGCACGATCAGGAGGAGGCCATGACCATGGCCGACCGGATCGTGGTGATGAACGCCGGCCGGATCGAGCAGGCCGGGACGCCCGCCGAGCTCTACGAGCGGCCCGCGACCGCGTTCGTGGCCGGCTTCCTCGGCGTGTCCAACCTCCTGACCGGCACGGTGACCGGCCCGGGCCGGGTCCGGCTCGCCGACGGGACCGAGGTCTCCGTCCCCGCCGAGGCGCTGGCCGGGCGAGGCGACAGCGTCGCGATCGGCATCCGGCCGGAGAAGATCCGCCCTGACGCCGACGAGCCCAACGTCCTGGCCGGCACCGTCATCGAGAGCGCCTACATCGGCGTGTCCACCCAATACATCGTCGAGACGCCCGCCGGCAACGTCACCCTTTACGTTCAGAACGACCGCCCGGGTGCGCTCGGGATGGCCCCGGGGCAGCCGCTGCGGCTGAGCTGGAGCCCGGAGTCCACCTTCGTCGTCGATCCCCCGGAGAGCCACGCATGAGCGACCGCCTGACCCGTCAACAGTTCCTGCGCCGAGCCGCGGCGGGCGGGGCAGCGCTGACCGTGCCGGGCCTGCTCGCGGCCTGCGGCGGCGGCGGCATCAAGGGCGCCGCCCAGGGCAGCGCCACGCCGGAGGCCGTCAAGAAGCAGCTGGCGAAGACGCTGAACTTCTCCAACTGGCCGCTGTACATCGACGTCGACAAGCACAAGCGCCACCCGTCGCTGGAGCAGTTCACCTCCAAGACCGGCGTCAAGGTCGACTACACCGAGGACATCAACGACAACGACTCGTTCTTCGGCAAGATCGAGGGGCCCCTGTCGCACGGCCAGTCGGTCGGCCGCGACATCGTCGTCATGACCGACTCGTCCGGGCTGCCGGCCCGCATGATCAAGCTCGGCTGGCTCGAGAAGCTCTACAAGCCGGCGATCCCGAACATGAAGAACCTGCTCCCGACCCAGCAGCACCCGAGCTGGGACCCCAACCGCGAGTACAGCCTCCCCTGGCAGTCCGGCATGACCGGCATCGGCTATGACCCGAAGAAGGTCGACGGCGAGCTGACGGTCGCCCGCCTGCTCGAGGACCCGAAGCTCAAGGGCAAGGTCACGCTGCTCACGGAGTTCGGCGACACGATCGGGCTCGTGGTGGCCGCCAACGGCGACGACCCCACCAAGATCACGCAGGCGAGCTTCGACAAGGCGGTCAAACGGATCCAGAAGGCCGTCGACTCCGGCCAGGTCCGCCAGTTCACCGGCAACGACTACGCGCCGCTGCTGGCCAAGGGCGACATCTGGGCGTGCTTCGCCTGGTCGGGCGACATGGTCCAGCTGCAGGCCGACCACCCGGGCCTGAAGTGGGTCCTGCCCGACACCGGCGGGATGATCTGGACCGACAACATGCTGATCCCGCACGGCGGGGACGTGTTCACCGCCTCGACTTACATGAACTTCGTCTACCAGCCCAAGATCGCGGCGGAGATCGAGGACTACGTCAACTACATCTGCCCGGTGGTGGGCGCCGACAAGGTGCTCGAGCGCACCGATCCCGACGTGGCGCACAACGTCCTGATCTTCCCGACCGAGCAGATGCTCGGCAACGCCCGGCAGATCGATCCCAACGCAGTCAACAACCAGGACTTCAAGCAGAAGTTCCAGAACCTCATCGGAGCCTGATCGCGCGGTGACCGCCACCACCGCCGGCCCCCCCGCCCCCCCGGCGGCGCTGCGCCGCCGCGGCCGCCGGACGGCGCCGTACCTGCTGCTGGCGCCGGGGATGGCGTGGCTGATCGTGTTCTTCCTGGTGCCGATGTACTACCTCGGCACCACCTCGCTGCAGCGGGGCTCGCTCGAGGTGGGCTACACGTTCCAGTGGGCCTGGTCGAACTACGGCGACGCGATCTCCACGTATCACGCGCAGTTCCTGCGGTCGCTGGAGTACGCCGGCATCTCGACGCTGATCGCGCTGCTGGTCAGCTACCCGCTGGCCTACTGGATCGCGCTGCGCGGGGGGCGCTGGAAGAACCTCTTCCTGCTGCTGGTCATCGCGCCGTTCTTCGTCACTTACCTGATCCGCACGCTGGCGTGGGAGACCATTCTGTCCGACGGCGGGATCGTGGTGGCGATCCTGCGCGACCTCCACGTCGTGTCCCCGGACGGCCGGCTGCTCGCCACCTCGGTCGCCGTGATCGCCGGGATCACCTACAACTTCCTGCCGTTCATGGTGCTGCCGCTCTACGTGAGCCTGGAGCAGATCGACCTGCGGCTGCTCGACGCCGCCCACGACCTCTACGCCAGCCGCACGCGCTCGTTCCTGCGGGTCACGCTGCCCCTGTCGCTGCCGGGGGTCTTCGCGGGGACGCTGCTGACGTTCATCCCCGCCGCCGGCGACTTCATCAACGCGCAGCTGCTGGGCACCCCGAAGCAGTACATGATCGGCAACGTCATCCAGTCGAAGTTCCTGCAGCTCACCGACTATCCCCAGGCCGCCGCGCTGTCGTTCGTGCTGATGGCGGCCATCCTCGCGGCCGTGATCGCCTACGCGCGGCTGCTCGGCACGGAGCGGCTGACCGGATGACCGCCGCGACCGCCACCGTCCCGGCCGCGCCCCGCGCCGCGGGCGCTGCGCGCGCCGCCGCCTGGGTCCGGCGGCACCTGCTGTCGGCCTACGCCACGCTCGCGCTGCTGTACCTGTTCGTGCCCATCGGCGTCGTCATCGCGTTCTCCTTCAACAATCCGAAGGGACGCTTCAACTTCACCTGGGACGGGTTCACCCTCAAGAACTGGACGCACCCGTTCGGCGTGCCCGGCATCGGCTCGGCGCTCCGGCTCAGCCTCGAGATCGCGGCCATCGCGAGCATCGTGGCGACCGTGATGGGCGCGCTGATGGCGCTCTCGCTGGCTCGCTACGCCTTCCGCGGGCGCGGGCTGGTGAACACGCTGATCTTCCTCCCCATGACCACGCCGGAGATCGTCATGGGCTCCTCGCTGCTGACGCTGTTCCTCAACCAGAACGTCGCCACGGGCTTCGGGACGATCCTGATCGCCCACATCATGTTCAACATCAGCTACGTGGTGGTGACGGTGAAGGCGCGGCTGGCCGGCTTCGACCGGCACCTCGAAGAGGCGGCGATGGACCTGGGGGCCGACCAGTGGGTGACCTTCCGCAAGGTGACGCTGCCGCTGATCGCCCCCGGCGTGATGGCCGCCGGGCTGCTCGCGTTCGCGCTGTCGATCGACGACTTCGTCATCACGTACTTCAACGCCGGCTCGACGATCACGTTCCCGCTGTTCGTCTGGGGCTCGGCCCGCGTGGCGACCCCGCCGCAGATCAACGTCATCGGGACGCTCATCTTCGTCGTCGCGGTCGGCGGCATGCTGGCGAACATCATGGTGCAGAACCGCCGAGCGCGACAGGCGCCGGCCTAGCCCCATATCATCGCCCGGCGTGAGCTCCGCTGGCCAGAGCCGCGACGTGCTGGCCGCGATGCAGCGCGTGACAGACGCCGCGCTCGCGTACCTGACCCTGGACGAGCTGCTGGGCGAGCTGCTGGAGCGGATCGCCGAGATCCTGCACTCCGACACGGCGGCGTTCCTGCTGCTCGACGAGGAGACCGACGAGGTCGTCGCCCGGGCGGCGAAGGGCATCGAGGAGGAGGTCGAGCAGGGGGTGCGCATCCCGCTCGGCCGCGGGTTCGCCGGGCGCGTCGCCTCCGAGGGCCGCCCGCGGATCATCCCCGACGTCGACCGCGCCGACATCTTCAACCCGATCCTGCGCCAGAAGGGGATCCGCTCCCTGCTCGGCGTGCCGCTGCTGGTCGAGGGCCGGGTGATCGGCGTGCTGCACGTGGGGACGCTCACGCCGCGCGACTTCACCGACGACGACCGCAACCTGCTCCAGCTGGTCGCCGACCGGGCGGCGCTGGGCATCGAGAACGCCCGGGCGTTCGAGCAGGAACGCGACGCCCTCCAGCGGGCCGAGGCCACCACGCGGACGCTCCAGGCCATCCAGCGCGTGACCGACGCCACGCTGGCCTACCTGCCGCTGGACGAGCTGCTGGGCGAGCTGCTGGAGCGGATCTCGGAGATCCTGCACTCCGACACGGCGGCGTTCCTGCTGCTCGACGATTCCACGGACGAGCTGGTGGCGCGGGCGGCGAAGGGCATCGAGGAGGAGGTCGAGCAGGGCGTGCGCATCCCGATCGGCCGCGGGTTCGCCGGCCGCATCGCCGCCTCGCGCCGGCCCGTGACGATCCCCGACGTCGACCACGCGGACATCCTCAACCCGATCCTGCGCGAGAAGGGCATCCGCTCGCTGCTCGGCGTCCCGCTGCTGGTCGAGGGCCGGGTCACCGGCGTGCTGCACGTGGGCACG
Organism: Solirubrobacteraceae bacterium; assembly: GCA_025935735.1. The sequence continues at coordinate 10,326 of JAICUS010000080.1, forward strand.
CTCACCCCCCGCGACTTCACCGACGACGACCGCAACCTGCTCCAGCTCGCGGCGGACCGGGCGGCGACGGCGATCGAGCACGCGCGGCTGTACCAGCAGCGGCGCGTCGTGGAGGCGCTGCAGCGCTCGCTCATGCCCGACGAGCTGCCGGCGGTGCCGGGCGTCGAGGTGTCCACCCGCTACCACGCCGCGATGGTGCCGGGCGGCGTGGGCGGCGACTGGTACGACGTGTTCGCGCTCCCGCGCGGGGAGGTCGCGCTGGCCATCGGCGACGTGATGGGCCACGGCATCGCCGCGGCGGCGATGATGGCCCAGGTGCGCACGGGCCTGCGCGCCTACGCGCAGGACGGCCACTCCCCGGCGCAGGTGGTCGACCGGCTCAACCGCCTGGCCCTGTCGCTGGACCCGTCCCGGATGACCACGCTCTGCTACATCGTGGTCAACCTCGACCGCGGCCGCCTGCGCTCGGTCAACGCCGGGCACCTGCCGCCGCTCGTCCGGCTGCCCGACGGCGCGGTCGACTTCCTGCCGCTGAAGGGCGACGTGCCGCTCGGCGTGAGCTCGGCGACGCGCTACCACGAGCGCGAGCTGGAGCTGCCGGCCGGCAGCACGCTGGTGATGGTGACCGACGGCGCCGTCGAGGTGCGCGGCGAGTCGCTGGACGCCGGGCTGGAGCGCCTGCGCGCGCTGGTGGCCCGGGAGCAGCCGCTCGAGCGGCTGACCGAGGCGGTGGCCCGGGGCGACGCCCGCGGCCGCCCGGCCACCGACGACGTGGCCGTGCTGGCCGCCCGGGTGCGGCCGCTGCCCGAGCACCTGAGGACCACCTGGCCGGCGCGCGCCGAGACCCTGTCCGGCATGCGGCCGCTGCTGCGCCGCTGGCTCGGGCGCTGGGGCGCCGGCGCCGACGAGATCTACGACATCACGGTCGCCGTCCAGGAGGCGTCGGCCAACGCGATCGAGCACGCCTACGGACCGGGGCGGGCCACGTTCGAGGTCGAGGCGGTGCACGATCGCGGCGTGATCACCGTCGCCGTGCGCGACCGCGGGCGCTGGCGGGCGCCGCGGGGAACGCACCGCGGGCGCGGACTGAGCATGATGCGGGCGCTGATGGAGAGCGTCGACGTCCAGCAGGGCGAGCACGGCACGACCGTCGTGATGCGCCGCAGGCTGCGGGGGCAGGCGGCCGCGTGACGCCGCTGGCCGAGCTGCGCACCACCCGGCACGGCGACGCCGTCGTGGCCGAGATCGTGGGCGAGGTGGACGCCTCCAACACGCCGCAGATCGCCGGCGACCTGCGCGACCTGGTGACCAACCGCTCGACGCGGCTGATCGTCGACCTCTCCCCCACGCGCTACCTCGACAGCGCCGGGATCAACCTGCTGTTCAGCCTCGGCGAGGAGCTGCGCGCGCACCAGGTGCAGCTGCGGCTGGTGGTCGACCCGGCGTCGCCCGTCGCGCGGATGCTGCAACTGACCGGCCTGGACAAGGCGAACGCCACGTTCGAGTCGCTGACGCCGGCCCTGGCGCCGTAACGCGCTTCAAAAGGGAGCGGACCGGCCGATATCCGTGGTATGTCACGGGCTCGCCCCGCCCTGCTGCTCACCCTGCTGGTCGCCGCGATCCCCGCGGTGGCCATCGCGCTCGTGGGCGGGCGGCCGGCGGCGATGACGCCGCTGCAGCACTTCAGCCTGGTCAGCACCGTGGCGGCGCTGACCTGCGGCGCGTCGGTGGCGCTCAGCCTCGCCGGGGCGCGGGCGCGCGACGGGCGCACCGTGCTGATGGCCACGGCGTTCTCCACGATGACCGCGCTGTTCACCGTGCACGCGCTGGCCACGCCGGGCTTCCTGGTCGGCGTCAACGGCGTCATCTCGCTGGCCGGCGGCCTCTCGATCCCCGTCGGCGCGTTCCTGCTCGGCCTGACGGCGCTGCCCGCGCTGCGCCGCCCGCGCCGCATCGAGGCGCTCCTCGCGCTCCAGGCCGCGCTGTTCGTCGGCGTGCTCGCCCTCGGCGCGCTGGGGCTGGCGGACGCGGCGACCGTGCCGAGCGTCCCCAAGCCGGCCTCTCCGCCCGCCATCGCGCTGCTGGTCGCCGGCGGCGGCTGCCTGGTCCTGCTCGTCGTCCGCGCCCTCCGCACCGCGCTGCTCACGCGCCGCGTCGCCGACCTCGCCGTGGCCGTCGGCTGCGCCTGGCTCGGCGCGGCCCTGTACGCCAACCTGGTGCTCGGCGCGACCGCGCTGGGCTTCTACATCGGCCACTTCCTGGAGATCGCCGCCGTCGCGCTGGTCGGCATCCCCGCCGCGCTGGACATCAAGCGCGCCGGCGCCTCGCGCCCGCTGGTCGGCGACCTCACCGCGCAGGAGCTCGTCGCCTCCGAGGAGGCCTACCTCGGCCCGCGCGTGCGCGCCCTGATGGTCCGCCTGGCCGCGCGCGACACCTCCACCGAGGAGCACACCCGCCGCGTCGCCCTGCTGGCCGCCACCGTGGCGGACGAGCTCAAGCTGCCGGCCACGTCGCGCCGCCAGCTGGCCATCGGCGGGCTGCTGCACGACATCGGCAAGCTCTCCGTCCCGCTGGCGATCCTGCAGAAGCCGGGCGCGCTGACCGACGAGGAGTTCGCGGCGATCAAGCGCCACCCGGCCGACGGGCGGCGGCTGCTGGAGGAGCTGGGCGGCTTCGCCGTCGAGGTCCGCCGGCTGGTGTCCGACCACCACGAGCGCCTGGACGGCCGCGGCTACCCGGCCGGGCTGACCGCCGAGGAGCTGCCCGTCGAGACTCGCATCCTCGCCGTCTGCGACGTCTATGACGCCCTGGTGTCCGACCGGGTCTACCGCCCGGCCTGGACGATGGAGCGCGCGTTCGCGCTGCTGCGCGAGGAGGCCCACGCCTACGACCAGGTCGTCGTCGAGGCGCTGGCCCGCGCGCTCGGCTGCCCGAACGCCAAGGCGCCCGGGTTCGTGGCCGACCTGGCCGAGCGCCGCGCCGTCCGCCCGGCGCTGCGGCCTAATCCAGCGGAATCGCCCGGCCGCTGACGAACCCCTCCGAGCCGGCGATCTCCTCGAGCACGTCGGCGGGCACCGGCGAGTCCGTGGTCACCGCCATCACGGCGAGGTCGGAGGGCCCGACGTCGGTGCGCCCCACGGCGGCGGCCGAGATGTTCACGCCGCGCTCGCCCAGCCGGGTGCCGACGCGGCCGACCATCCCCGGCACGTCGGAGTAGCGGAACAGCGCCAGGTGCGGGTCGTCGATCTGCAGGTTGAAGCGCTGCCCCCAGGCCTCGAGCAGGTGCGGGCGGTGCAGCCGGCCGAGCGTCGTGCCGACGACGCGCTCGGCGCCGATCGTCACGCGGATCAGCGACTCGTAGTCGCGCGCCGTGGCCTCGCGGCGCTCGGACACCTGGATCCCGCGCTCCTCGGCCAGCGCGGGCGCGTTGACCAGGTTGACCTCCTCCTCCGTGCGCCCGGCCAGCAGGCCGTTGAGCACCGAGAGGGTGAGCAGCCGGGTGTCGCGCTCGGCCACCCGGCCGAGGTACTCGATCTCGACGCGCTCGACGCTCTCGGCCAGGGTCCCGGCGATCCGGCCGAGGCGCCGGGAGAGCGGCAGGAACGGGCCGAGCGCCTCCATGTCCTCCGCGCTGACCGCGGGGATGTTGACCGCGGTGGAGACGACCCCGCCGGTCAGCGCGGCCACCACCTGCTCGGCGGTCTGCACGCCGGCGCGGTCCTGGGCCTCGGCGGTCGACGCGCCGAGGTGCGGCGTGACCACCACGTTCGGATAGCCGAACAGCGGGTGGTCGGTGATCGGCTCCTGCGCGAACACGTCGAGCGCGGCGCCGGCCACCTTGCCGCTGTCGATGGCGGCGCGCAGGTCCTCGTCGACCACCAGCGGGCCGCGGGCCACGTTGACGATCCGCACGCCGTCCCTGCACAGCGCGAGCGTGTCGCGGTTGATGAAGCCCTGGGTCTCCGGCGTCTTGGGCAGGTGCAGCGTGACGAAGTCGGCGCGCGCCAGCGCGTCCTGCGGCGACTCGGCGCGCTCGACGCCCAGCTCGCGGAAGCGCTCGTTGGCCACGAACGGGTCGTAGGCCACCACGTGCATCCCGAACGCCCGGGCGCGGCCGGCCACGAGCTGGCCGATGCGGCCGAACCCGAGGATCGCCAGGGTCTTGCCATCGACCTCGGTGCCGCCGAACTTCGAGCGCTCCCACTTGCCCGAGGTCAGGCTGGCGTGGGCCTGCGGGATGTTGCGGGCCAGCGCGAGCATCAGCGCCACGGTGTGCTCGGCCGCGGCCACGGTGTTGGCCTCGGGCGCGTTGGCCACGATGATCCCGCGCTTGCTGGCCGCCGGGACGTCGACGTTGTCCACGCCGACGCCCGCCCGGCCGATCACCCGCAGGTTGCGCGCCCGCTCGATCAGCTCCGCGTCCGCCTTGGTGGCCGAGCGGATCAGCATCCCGTGGTAGCCGCCGATGCGCTCGAGCAGCTCGTCGCGGGTCCAG
>JAICUS010000704.1 GCA_025935735.1 Solirubrobacteraceae bacterium
GTCTGGCGCCACGGCGACTGGATCGAGATCACCGACCGCGGCACCGCGATCATCACCGGCCGCTCCGACGCGACGATCAACCGCGGCGGCGTCCGCATGGGCACGGCGGAGATCTACAGCGCGGTGATGGGCGTCGACGACGTCACGGACGCGCTCGTCGTGGACATCCCGCGCGCGGGCGAGGACTCCTGGATGCCGCTGTTCGTCGTGCTGCGCGAGGGCGCCGAGCTCGACGAGGCGCTCGTGGCCGAGATCCGCCGGCGCGTGCGCGAGGACTGCTCGCCCCGCCACGTGCCCAACGACGTCATCCAGGTCGAGCAGATCCCGCGCACGCTGTCGGGCAAGGTGCTCGAGCTGCCGGTCAAGCGCATCCTCATGGGCACGCCGCCCGAGCGGGCGGCCGCGCGCGACTCGCTGGCCAACCCCGAGGCGCTCGACGCCTTCGTGGACCTCGCCCGCGGCTTGTCATCCGGTTGACAATCTGGGAGGGTCGCGCATGAGAGCGCGATGACCCCCGAGCAGCGGAAGTTCCTGCAGGACGCGGCACCCGGCGCGCAGATGGGCCAGCGGGAGTTCGGCGTCCCGGCCTCGGTGACGCTGGCCCAGGCCGCGATCGAGTCCGGCTGGGGCCGCTTCCACATGGGGTCGGCGAACAACTACTTCGGGATCAAGGCGAGCGGGAGCCTCGGGCCGATCGCGTCCGGCACCGTGACGCTGCCGACCAAGGAGTTTTCCGGCGGGCGGATGATCACCGTGTCCGCGCGCTTCCGGGCGTACCGGTCGCTGGGCGACTCGCTGCGCGACCACGGGCTGTTCCTGAAGTCGAACTCGCGCTACGCGCCCGCGTTCCAGGTGGCGGGCGACGCGAACGCGTTCGCCCGCGCGCTGCAGCGGGCCGGCTACGCCACCGACCCGCACTACGCCGACAAGCTCATCGCCACGATGCGGGCGAACGGCCTCTACCGGTTCGACCGCCGCGGCACGCCCGCCCCGGCGCCCGCTCCCCGGCCCACGCCGGCGCCGCCGCCCCTGCTCGTCGCGCACCCCGGCATCGCCGCCGTTCAGCGCGACCTCAACACGTTCTACAAGCGCCTCGGCGCGCCCGAGCAGCTCGCGGTCGACGGCGTGTGGGACGCCTACACCGACCGGGCCTTCCGCCGCGTCTGCCGCATCCTCGGCGTCCCGCCCAAGCGCACCCGCCGCACGTTCCGGATCGTCGCGGGGGCCAACGGCGCGCGCACGCCGGAGGAGCTCGCCCGCGCGCAGACCGAGGGCGCCGCGTTCGCCGCCGAGCTGGAGGCGCTGTTCCGCGAGCAGCGGCCGGGCCCGCCGCCCGCGCCCGGACCGCAAGTCGTCGGCGGCACGCCGCTGGACGCCCGCCGGCGCCGCGCGGCCTACGTCGCCGCGCTCCAGCGCGACCTCAACGTCCAGCTCGAGCGGCTCGGCGCCCCCGGCCGGCTGGAGGTCGACGGCGAGTGGGGCGCCGACACCGACCTCGCGTTCCGCCGCGTCTGCAAGGTGCTGGGGATCGCGCCCGAGCGGCGCATCCGCACGTTCCGGGTGATCGCCGGGTGCTCGGCCCAGCGCACCGCGGCGGAGCTGCAGGAGGCCGAGACCGACGGCGCGGACTTCGCCCGCCGGCTCGGCACGTTCTTCCACACCGAGCAGCGGCAGCCGCTCGAGCCGACCCCGGCGCCGAAGCCCGTCCCGGCGCCCGCCGCGCGCACGTTCCGCATCCAGTCGCCGCTGATGACCGGCGACGACGTCAAGGCCTTCCAGCGCCTGCTCAACGCCCGCTACGCCGCCTGGCACGTCAACAAGCGCATCGAGGAGGACGGCGAGTACGGCTCGATCACCCGGCTGGCCGCCCGCCAGGTCGCCCACGGGCTCGGATTGGCCAAGCGCGACTACCCCGGCGGGATCACGCCCGAGATGCGCATGCGCATCCGCCACCCCGGCCGGCGGACCCCGGAGGAGAGCGAGCGCGCGCGGCGGCGCAGGCCGTGGCTGCGCGCGCTGCGCCACCAGTTCGCCGGCGGCGGCGCCGGGCTCGCGCTGGCGTTCGCCCGCAGCCAGCTCTCCGTCCGCGAGTCCGGCGGGGCCAACCGCGGCCCGGAGGTCGACCGCTACAACCGCGCCGCCGGCTACCCGTTGGCCAGCTTCTGGTGCGGCACGTTCATGAACGCCTGCCTGATGGCCGCCGGCTTCCCCGCCGAGCACTTCCTCGGCTACTGCCCGGACATCGAGCACCATGCCCGCACCGGCCAGGGCAACTGGTCCTGGCACTCCACCCCCAAGCCCGGCGACCTCGTGCTCTACACGATCCGCGGCGCGGCCAACCACGTCGGCATCGTCGCCTCGGTCGGCGCCTCAGAGCTCGAGACGATCGAGGGCAACACCCATCCCGACCACTTCTCCGGCCCCGAAGACAACGGCTTCGGCGTGTTCGTGCGCCACCGGCCGCGCTCGCTGCCCCGCGGCTTCGCCCGTCCCCCCTACGCGCGCTGAGGTTCCCCGTGCCCGACCAGACCATCCCCATCACCAACGGCGAGGCCCTCCTCGAGGACGACGACGACGAGCTGCTCGAGGCCGGCGAGCCGGACCTCGACGAGCCCGAGCCGCTGCCCGACGACGCGGCGATCGACGAGCTCTTCGACGACTTCGGCGCCGACGACGTCGGCGAGCAGCCGCGCTTGGCCGCGTTCGAGGCGCCGCCGGACGACGCCCTGACCGAGCGGCTCGCCCGCCTGGAGCAGGCGACTCAGGCGCTGGTGGCCGCGCAGGCCGACCGCGA
>JAICUS010000719.1 GCA_025935735.1 Solirubrobacteraceae bacterium
CACGCTCACGCTGCGGCGCAGCACGGTCGCCGACAACGTCGCGGGCACGGCGAGCGGCGGCGGGCAGGGCGGCGGGCTCTACCTGCCCTCGCCGGCCACGACGAGCCTGCTGGACAGCACCGTGGGCGACAACACGATCTATGGGACCGGCGGCGGCATCGTCACCGGCGGTCCGCTGACGCTGCTCAGCAGCACGATCTCCGGCAACCGCGTCGCCGGCGACGGGGGCACCGGCGCGCGCGGCGTGCTCGCGATCGACGCGGCCGTCACGGCCCACAACTCGATCCTCGCCGCCACGGGCCAGGTCTGCGGGGGAGGCACGTTCACCGGCGATCACGACATCGTCAGCGACGACAGCTGCAACCTCTCGGGCGCGCAGGGCGTCGACCCCGGGCTCGGCAGCCTGACCTATCTCCCGTCCGGGTTCGGCGAAGTGGCCCAGACGCGCGCGTTCGCGCCGCAGGGCAACAGCCCGGCGGTCGACAAGGGCGACAACGAGGCCTGCTCCGACCCGCGGCTGGAGGGCATGGACCAGCTCGGGCAGGCGCGCATCCAGCACGAGGTGTGCGACATCGGCGCGGTCGAGGTCGCCCTCGCCGCGCCCGTGATCGGCGCGCCCGCCACCGGCAGCTCCGTCGGCTCGACGATCACGTTCAGCGGCACCGCGCCGCCGAACGTCGAGGTGTTCATCGTCTCCGACGCCGACGGCGAGAGCCAGCCGGTGACCTCGGACGCCGACGGCCGCTGGACGCTGCAGTACGGGCCGGTGGAATCGGGCACCTACTCGTTCACGGCCTACGCCGTCGACCCGGACAGCGGCGCGTTCTCCTTCCCGTCGGACCCGGTCCAGCTGAGCGTCAACGGCCCGCCCGCGCCGCAGATCTCCGCCACCCCGGTGAGCGGCTCGACGGTGACGCTGAGCGGCACCGCGGCCCCCGGCGACACGATCAGCATCCTCGACGGCGGCTCGCAGGTCGGCACGACGACCGCCGACGGCAACGGGAACTGGACCGTGGCGCTGGCCAACGTCGCGCCCGGGACGCACTCCTACACCGCGGTGGCCAAGGACGCGGCCGGCAACTCGTCCGCTCCCTCGCCGGCGAGGACGGTGACCGTCGCGGGCACGCAGCCGAGCCCCGGGCCGACTCCCACGCCCACGCCGGCCCCCACTCCTTCGCCCACGCCGGCGCCGTTGCCGCCGCCCGTGAAGGGCAAGGAGGTCAACGCGCAGACCAGGAGCGGCACGATCAAGGTCAAGCTTCCGGGCACGAACAAGTTCGTGGAGCTCGGGCCGGGGCAGCAGATCCCGACCGGGACGGTCGTGGACACGACGAAGGGGCGGATCAGGCTCACGACCGCCGTGGGTGGTGGCCGGACGCAGCATGCGGACTTCTACCAGGGCGTCTTCCGGGTGACCCAGACCCGCGGGCGCAAGCCGGTGACGCAGCTCGCGCTGGCCGGGACCAAGCCGACGTGCACGACCAAGCGCAAGCACAAGAAGGCCCACGCCGCGATCGCCAGAAAGAAGAAGAAGCACAAGAAGAGGGTCAAGACCCGCAAGCTGTGGGGCAGCGGGCACGGGGCGTTCCGGACGAAGGGGCAGTACAGCTCGGCCACCGTGCGGGGGACGACGTGGCTGACGCAGGACAGCTGCGCGGGGACGCTGACCCGGGTGACGCACGGCGTCGTGCGGGTGCGGGACTTCCGCCGGCACAAGAACGTGCTGGTGCGTGCGGGGCACCGGTATCTGGCGCGCGCGAAGCGGCGCTGAGCCCCGTCCGGCGGTACAGGCCGACTTGACAGGGGCACGGCCCTTGAAGAGCATCGGGGGCGGTTTGCGCGCGCGAGGTCCCATCCCGATCCGGGCGCTCGTCGGAGCCGGGGCCGCGACGCTCGCGCTGGCGGCGCCGGCGGCGGCGGACACGGTGACGCTCGACGGCGCGCCGCTGAACGTCTATGCCGACGGCCTGGGGGCGCTGCAGGTGCGCTACGACAGCCAGGCGTCCGGGCTGTTCTACGACCCCGACCAGAACCCCGGCCACGCCGGGCTGGAGGTCCTGGAGGGCTCGCAGTACTACGCGCTGCAGGACGGGTTCGACCTCGAGCCGGGGCGGACGCAGGTCGCCGCGCCGGTCGTCTCCGGCTCGACCATCCACTCGGTGTACGCCGTCGGCCCCGACATCCGGGTGGCCGAGGACATCGCGTACGCCAACGGCAACGCGTTCCTGGACGTCAGCTACGCGTTCACCAACGTCTCGAGCGCCCCGATCTCGTTCCGGGCGGGCGAGCTGGCCGACCTCTACGTCGGCGACAACGACAGCGGCAACGGCGTCCTCGCCGCCGGCCCGCCGCGGTTCGCCGGCGGCCGCGACCCGGCCACCGGGCTCGTCGTCGGCCTGCAGGAGCAGACGCCGTGGCTCGGCTTCCAGGAGGGCGACTTCGGCAAGGTGTTCGACGGCTTCGCGGGCGCCGGGCTGAACAACACCGTCGACCCGACCGCGCCCGACAACGGGGTGGGCGCCGACTGGCAGATCGACAACCTGGCCCCGAATGCGACGCGGACGGTGACCGTCCGCTGGCTGCTCGCCGCGGCCGCGCCGCCCGGTACCGTCTCGCCGCAGGCCCCCGTCGGCGCGGACGGGCTGCCGTTGCCGGTGGCCGGCAAGACCGTCAACCTCAAGGTCAAGGCCGGC
>JAICUS010000206.1 GCA_025935735.1 Solirubrobacteraceae bacterium
AGGTGGACATCCTCATCGGCACCCACCGGGTGCTCTCGCGCGACGTCCGCGCCATGGAGCTCGGGTTGCTGATCGTCGCCGAGGTGCAGCGCTTCGGGGTCAAGCAGAAGGAGCTGCTGCGCCAGCTCAAGCTGAAGGTCGACGTGATCGCCATGAGCGCGACGCCGATCCCGCGCACGCTGCAGATGTCGCTGGCCGGCCTGCGCGACATCAGCGTCATCGAGACGCCGCCGGAGGGCCGGCGGCCGGTGAAGACCTATGTCGGCGAGTACGACGAGCAGCTCGTGCGCCAGGCGCTGGAGCGCGAGGCGGCCCGCGGCGGCCAGGCGTTCTTCCTGCACAACCGCGTCGACGACATCGACGAGACGGCGGAGCGCCTGCGGGCCCTCTGCCCGAAGCTGCGGTTCACCGTCGCCCACGGGCAGATGGACGAGAAGCAGCTCGAGGAGCGGATGATGGGCTTCCTGCGCGGCGACGCCGACGTCCTCGTCTCGACCTCGATCATCGAGAGCGGCATCGACATCCCGCAGGCCAACACGCTGATCGTCGACCGCGCGGACCTGTTCGGGCTCAGCCAGCTCTACCAGATCCGCGGGCGCGTCGGCCGCTCGCGCGAGCGGGCCTATGCGTACCTCTTGTATCCCTCCGCCGCCGCGCTGACCCCGGAGGCGGCCGACCGCCTCTCCGCGCTCTCCGACTACACCGAGCTCGGCGCCGGCTTCAAGGTGGCGATGCGCGACCTCGAGCTGCGCGGCGCCGGCAACCTGCTGGGCGACGAGCAGTCCGGGCACGTCGCGGCGCTCGGCTTCGAGCTCTACATGCAGATGCTCGACGAGGCGGTGCGGGCGATGGACCCGGACACCGACGGTGCGGAGCCGCCCGAGCCGGTGCGCCTGGACGTCAACGTCGACGCCTACGTGCCCGCGGACTACATCCCCTACGAGCAGGCCAAGGTCGACGTGCACCGGCGGATCGCGGGCGCGCGCGAGGTGTCGGAGCTGGTCGAGCTGCGCGCGGAGCTCGAGGACCGCTTCGGCGAGCCGCCGCTGCCGCTGGAGAACCTGATCGCGCTCCAGCAGGCCCGGATCAAGCTCGGCCGCGCGGGAGCCAGGAACGTCACGTTCCGCGGCGGCCGGCTGGCGGTCACGCCGATCGAGCTGGACTCGGCGACGGCGCGGCGGCTGCGCGAGGCGCTTCCGGGCGCCAACTATGAGAGCGGCCGCTCCCAGCTCTCGCTGCGCCTGCCGGACGATCCGGCGGAGCGCTTCCCCGCGGTGGTGCGCGCGGCGGACGCGCTGCTGGACGTGCAGGCGGCAATCCCAGCCTAAAAGTCCAGTGAAGAGAAACCGGCTACCCGAGGGGCGCCGCTACCATGCGCGATCGGGAGAAGGCCTGCTTCGCTTGCGCCGGGTTCTGGCTCCGGCCCCTGTACGTCCACGTCCCCTTCTCAACCGCTTCTCATGAACAAGGCTGCTCGTCTCGTAATCAGCGCATGCGCCCTCCTGGGCGTGAGTGCAACCGTCGCCGCGTGCGGCGGCGTCCCCGGCAACGCCGTGGCGACCGTCGATGGCCAGGCCATCGACAAGGCCGACTTCACCCACTGGATGAACGTCGCCGCCAAGACGTCCGGACAGACGAGCACTGCGGTGCCCGATCCCCAGGACGGCTACAAGCAGTGCATCGCCGCGCGCCGCAAGGCCACCCCGAAGCCGGCCAAGGGCCAGCCGAAGGTGACCGACGCGCAGCTCAAGTCGCAGTGCGTGCAGCAGTACAACACGCTGCGCGACCAGGTCCTGCAGCTGCTGATCTCGTTCAAGTGGATCCAGGGCGAGGCGGACTCGATGGGCGTCAAGGTGTCCGACGCCGACGTCAAGAAGTCCTTCGACCAGCAGAAGAAGCAGAGCTTCCCGAAGGACAAGGACTACCAGAAGTTCCTCAAGACCTCCGGCCAGACGCAGAACGACATCATGCAGCGCGTCCGGCTCGACCTGCTGTCCAACAAGATCCGCGACAAGGTCGTCAAGGGCAAGGACAAGATCTCCGACCAGCAGGTCACCGACTTCTACAACAAGAACAAGGCCCGCTTCGCGCAGCCCGAGAAGCGCGACCTGCGCGTCGTGCTGACCAAGGGCAAGGCGCAGGCGCAGAAGGCGCTGAACGCCCTCAAGTCCGGCCAGTCGTGGAAGGTCGTCGCCAAGAAGTACTCGATCGACGACACCTCCAAGGCCAACGGCGGCAAGCTGCCGGCCCAGGCCAAGGGCACGCTGGACAAGCAGCTCGACGACGCGGTGTTCTCCGCCTCCAAGAACAAGCTGACGGGCCCGATCAAGACCCAGTACGGCTTCTACGACTTCGTGGTCACCGGGATCACGCCGGCCAGCCAGCAGACGCTCGAGCAGGCCAAGACGACGATCAAGCAGACGCTCGCGTCGCAGAACCAGCAGAAGGCGCTGAACAGCTTCGTGAAGGACTTCACGAAGCGCTGGAAGGCCAAGACGACGTGCTCCGACGGCTACAAGACGACGGACTGCAAGAACGGCCCGAAGGCCACGCCGACCCCGACCGCCACGGTCGGCCAGTAGCCGGCGAGCCCACAACCGCGGCCGAGGCCGTCGCGCGGCTCGACGAGCTGACGCGGCGGCTCCGGCGCGAGTGCCCCTGGGACCGCGAGCAGGACGAGCGCTCGATCGTCCCGCACACGGTCGGCGAGGCCTACGAGCTGGCCGCGGCCGCCCACTCGGGCGACGACGCCAAGCTGCTCGACGAGCTGGGCGACGTCCTGTTCCAGGTGCACTTCCTGGCGCTGCTGCTCGAGGAGCGCGGCCACGGCTCGCTCGCCGAGGTGGCCGAGCACGTCCACGCCAAGCTCGTGCGCCGGCACCCGCACATCTTCGGCGAGGTCGAGGTCGACGGCGCGGGCGAGGTCCTGCGCAACTGGGACCAGATCAAGAAGGGCGAGCCGGGGCGCGAGCCCGGCATCTTCGGCGACGTGCCGGAGAACCTGCCCGGCCCGCTCTACGCGCTCAAGACCCAGCGGCGCGCGGCGTCGAGCGGCTTCGACTTCGACCACGTGCCCTACGAGGGCGTGCGCGGGGAGCTGGACGAGCTGGAGGCGGCCGCGTCGCGCGAGGAGCGGTTCCACGAGGTGGGCGACGTCCTGTTCGCCGCCGTCAACGTGGCTCGCAAGCTCAAAGTCGACCCGGAGCTGGCGCTGCGCTCGGCCGGCGAGCGCTTCCGCGGGCGGGTCGAGGCGGCGGCGGAGCTGGCGGCGCGCGACGGCGCCGAGTGGGACGCGCTGGACGCCGGCGACCAGCTGGCCTACTACGCCCGCGCCCGCCTCGCGGCGGGCTGACCCGGTGCGGCGGCGCCCGGCTATCGTGCGCCCGCGATGAGCCAGATCGAATCCGTCCACGCCCGCCAGATCCTCGACTCCCGCGGCAACCCGACCGTCGAGGTCGAGGTCCAGCTCCGCTCCGGCGCGCACGGGCGCGCCGCCGTGCCCTCCGGCGCCTCCACCGGCGAGTTCGAGGCCACCGAGCTGCGCGACGGCGGGCCGGCCTACGGCGGCAAGGGCGTCACCAAGGCCGTGGGCAACGTCAACGGCGAGATCGCCGACGCGGTCAACGGGATGGAGGCGCTCGACCAGAAGGCGCTCGACGGCGCCCTGATCGAGCTCGACGGCACGCCGAACAAGGCGCGGCTGGGGGCGAACGCCATCCTCGGCGTGTCGCTCGCCGCGGCGCGGGCCGCGGCGGCGGAGGAGACGCTGCCGCTGTGGCGCTACCTGGGCGGCGAGGGCGCGCACGTGCTGCCGGTGCCGATGATGAACGTGCTCAACGGCGGCGCGCACGCGGACAACTCGGTGGACTTCCAGGAGTTCATGGTCATCCCGGTCGGCGCGCCGACGTTCGCCGAGGCCCTGCGCACCGGCGCCGAGGTCTTCCACGCGCTCAAGAAGACCCTGCACGACCGCGGGCTGGGCGGCGGCGTGGGCGACGAGGGCGGCTTCGCCCCGAACCTCGAGTCCAACGAGGCCGCGCTGGGCGCGCTGATCGAGGGCATCGAGGCGGCGGGCTACACGCCGGGCGAGGACGTGGCGATCGCGCTCGACCCGGCGGTGTCGGAGCTGTTCTCCGACGGCGCCTACGCGCTCGAGCACGAGGGGCGCACGCTCTCCGCCGAGGAGCTGGCCGCCTACTGGGCCGAGCTGTGCGGCCGCTACCCGATCCTGTCGATCGAGGACGGCATGGACGAGGAGGACTGGGACGGCTGGAAGGCGCTGACCGACCGGCTGGGCGAGCGCATCCAACTCGTCGGCGACGACCTGTTCGTCACCAACACCGAGCGCCTGCGGCGCGGGATCGACCTCGGCGTGGGCAACTCGATCCTCATCAAGGTCAACCAGATCGGCACGCTGACCGAGACGCTGGCGGCGATCGACCTCGCGCGCTCGGCCGGCTACACGGCGGTGATGAGCCATCGCTCGGGCGAGACGGAGGACACGACGATCGCCGACCTCGCCGTGGCCACCGGCTGCGGCCAGATCAAGACCGGCGCGCCGTCGCGCTCGGACCGCGTGGCCAAGTACAACCAGCTGCTGCGCATCGAGGAGGCGCTCGGCGCCGACGCCGCCTACCCGGGGCGCTCGGTCTTCCGGAGTTGACGCAGGAGGGCGCGCCGGCGCGTCGAACGCGTCGGCGATGCCCGTCCGCGCCACCCGCATCCGCTGGGACGCCGTCGGCCGCCGCGCGCTGCTCGGCGTCTTCGCGCTCGTCCTCTACCTCTACATCGGCCCGGCGATCCGCTGGGTGCAGACCTACCGCGAGGCCGGCCACCAGCGGGCCGCCGTGGCCCAGCTGCGCGCCGAGAACGCCGCGCTGCGCGCGCGCCGGCGCGCCCTGACCGCGCCCGGGGCGCTCGAGCGCGAGGCCCGCCGCCTCGGCATGGTCAAGGCCGGCGAGCGCGCCTACATCGTCGAGAACGTCAGGTAACGAGGGGGTGCCCGACCCCCGGACGCTCCGAAACGTTCTCCGTCGGTCGGGCGGGGCCCCCTTCCGTATTCGTATCCTGGTGCCCCGTGCCGTACGAGAGCGCGCGGGAGCAGTGGGAGGAGGGCATGCGCCGGCTGGACGACGCGTACCCCGAGCAGGCGGCGACGCTGGAGCGCGTGACGCGCGCCGTGAACGCCGAGCTGCGCCGCAAGCTCGGCGGCCCGTTCACCCTGGACGAGCTCGCCGACCTCTACGACGAGGGCACCGGCTGGTGCACCGACCTCGCGGTGGAGATCGCGCCGGACGAGCCGTTCGCCTGGGACGCCCGGGTCGTGGCCGACGCCGCGTTCGGCCGCTACCAGCGCGCGGCGCTCGACTACGCCGGCGGCCGCCGGATCGGCTGACCGGCGTCAGTCCGCGTCTGAGTCTTCATCGCCGCCGGCGCGGCGGATCACGATCTGGTCCTCCTCGATCGTGATCTCGATCGGGCGGTGGCCCGCCCAGTGCTCGGCGTAGATCGGGTCGTCCTGCACGGCGGGGTCCAGCCAGAGGCCGTAGCCCTCCTCGCCGTGGTCGAACGTGCCCTCCAGCGGGCCGGCGGGAGCGGTGCGCCGGCGCGAGCGGCCGCCGCGGCGGCGCGAGCGCTTCGGCTTCTCGTCGTCGGAGTCCTCGTCCTGCTCGGCCTCGGCGGCCTCCTTCGCCGCCCTCTCGGCCTCGGCCTCTTCGGCCTTGCGCGCGGCCTCCTCGGCGGCGCGGGCCTTCTCCTCGGCCTTGCGGGCGGCCTCTTCCTCGAGCTCGGCCGCGATCTGGGCGTCGTCCTCCGCGCGGAGGTCGACCTCCTCGACGGCGGCGGCGTCGTCTTCGTCGGGCTCCAGGCCCTGCTCGCGCTTGAAGGCCTGGATCTGCTGCACCGTGACTTCCAGTTGGTGCGCAATCCACGCGTCGGTGCGACCCTGTCGCACCCACCCGCGGATCTGGTTAAGCTGAGGACGCAGGGACCGGCGGCTCATCGAGGGCCGGAGACTAGCGAATCGGCCCGGCGATCCGGGGGCTCGGGTGCACGCCCCATACCCATCCAGACCAAGATCATCTAGCCTCACCGGTGCTCACCCCCGCGGCAGGAGCGGGTCTGCCTGGGAGAGCGAGTCCGCAATCGCCAGGGAGGCGGCGTCATGCTGGTTCTGACACGCAAGTCCAACCAATCGATCATGATCGGCGACGACATCGAGGTCTCGGTGCTGTCGATCATGGGCGAGAAGGTGCGCATCGGCATCCAGGCCCCGCGGGACATCCCGGTGTTCCGCAAGGAGGTCTACCTCGAGATCCAGCAGGAGAACGTCGCGGCGGGCGCGAGCGCGCGGGCCGAGGTCGACGACGCGCTCAAGCGTCTGAGCACGAACAGGTAAACCCACGGGGACCCACCCGACCGGCTACGTGTCGCAGCGTCACCCGTCAGGCGGCCCGCCGGTCGGGCACCCCTAGCGGCGCCCGGTTGACCCTAGCGGCGGGCGGGTCAGCCGAGCAGGTAGTAGAGCGTCTGGAACATCGCGATCGTGACCACGACCGCGGTGCCGAGCAGCACCAGCACGAGCAGGAAGAAGCGCACCGAGCCGTGCCGGTGCGCGCGGTCGCGGTGGCGCTGGGCCTGACGCAGCTCGGCACGGCGGCGCAGCCGTTCGCGGCGCTCGCGGTCCTCCTCGATCTCCTCGAAGAACGCGTCCTCGATCTCGGCGATGCTCTGCCGCATCCGCATGCGGCCCCGAAACCTAGCAGCGGCTCCATAATCCCCGCCCGGCGCGCCGGGCCGCGGACGCCAGCCGCGCGATCTCGCCCTCGTGGGCCACGTTCGGCGGGATGGTCAGCGGGCGGGCGTAGCCGCGCCGCACGAGCTCCGCGTTGACGAACAGCCCGTCCGACGCCCGGTAGACATAAGCCAGCAGGCGCCCGTAGCGGTCGCGCGCCTCGGCGTCCTCCACCAGCCGCACCCGCCGGCCCTCCACCAGCCGCCGGTTCGCGGCCGCCGCGGCCCGCGAGTAGCACTGCACGGGCGTGCCCGGCTTGACGTCCTCCGGCGTGTCCATGCCGATGTAGCGCACGCGCTCTTCGCGCCCGCCGATGCGGGCCACGACCGTGTCGCCGTCCACCACGCGCGTGACCGTGGCCGCCTCCGCCGACCGCGCGCCCGCGCCGCCGCCGGACGACCCCGCCGCACCCCGGCGGTTCGCGCCGAAGGCGCCGGCCGCGACGGCCATGGCCAGCAGGATCACCACGCGACGGAAGCTCATCATGAGCAACGTAGGTTCCGCGGCGGACGTCTCGCCCCCCTGGGCTGCCAAGATCAAGGTCCATGTCCAGCCTGCAGGCGCCTCCGGGGCTCCAGCCGTCGGCCTCGTACTCGTTCACGATGCGCATCGAGCTGCGCCAGCTCCCGGGCGCGTTCGCCCAGGTGGCCGCGGCGATCGGTCAGGAGGGGGCGATCCTGGGGGCGATCGACCTCGTCCGCGTCGACTCCGGCGGCGTCACCCGCGACGTGACGGTGGCCTGCATCGACGCCGCGCACGGCGAGCGGGTGGTCAACGCGGTCAAGGCGCTCGAGGGTGTGAAGGTGGCCAGCGTCTCCGACCGCACCTTCCTGATGCACAAGGGCGGCAAGATCGAGGTCACGCCCAAGGTGGCGATCCGCACCCGCGACGACCTCTCGATGGCCTACACGCCGGGCGTCGCCCGCGTCTCCAGCGCCATCCACGAGGACCCCGAGTCGGCCTGGGCGCTGACCATCAAGGGCAACACGGTCGCGGTCGTGTCCGACGGCACCGCGGTCCTCGGCCTGGGCGACATCGGCCCGGGCGCGGCCATGCCGGTGATGGAGGGCAAGGCGATGCTGTTCAAGGACCTCGCGGGGGTCGACGCCTGGCCGCTGTGCCTGGACACGACCGACGTCGACGAGATCGTGCGCATCGTCCAGTGCGTGGCGCCCACGTTCGGCGGCGTCAACCTCGAGGACATCGCCGCGCCGCGCTGCTTCGAGATCGAGCGGCGGCTGCAGGAGACGCTCGACATCCCGGTGTTCCACGACGACCAGCACGGCACCGCGGTCGTCGTCCTCGCCGCGCTGCTGAACGCGCTGAAGGTGGTGCACAAGCGGGCGGAGAGCGTGCGCGTGGTGGTGGTGGGCGCCGGCGCGGCGGGGCTGGCCTGCGCGAAGATCATCCTCGAGCACGGGGTGCAGGATCTGGTGGTGTGCGACATCGGCGGCATCCTGCACCCGGACCGCACGGACCTCGACCCGGAGCGCGAGGCGATGGCCGCCCGCACGAACCCGCGCGGGCTGCGCGGCCGCGCCGACGACGCGCTCAAGGGCGCCGACGTGGTCGTCGGCGTCTCCGCCCCGGGCGCGATCTCGGTCGAGGCGATCAAGACGATGGCCGACGGCGCGATCGTGTTCGCCATGGCCAACCCCGTGCCCGAGGTCCAGCCCGAGACCGTCTGGGGCGACGTGGCGATCATGGCCACGGGCCGCAGCGACTACCCGAACCAGATCAACAACGTGCTGGCCTTCCCGGGGATCTTCCGCGGCGCGCTCGACGTGCGCGCGCGCACGATCGACGAGGGCATGAAGCTCGCCGCCGCCCGCGCGATCGCGGCGGTCATCCCCGAGAGCGACCTCGGCCCCGAG
The DNA here is from genome assembly GCA_025935735.1 of Solirubrobacteraceae bacterium. The sequence continues at coordinate 8,668 of JAICUS010000206.1, forward strand.
TACATCATCCCCAGCGTGTTCAACCGGGCGGTCGCGCCGGCCGTGGCCGACGCGGTGGCCAACGCCGCCCGGGCGTCCGGCGTGGCGCGCCGCGAGCGGCGGCGCCCCGCCGACATGATCGCCTAGTGGCCGTGGGCACTAAGCCCTGACGGACGACTCCGCGTCGTCGTAGACGCGGATGAAGTTGAGGTACTTGTCCGCGATCTGCTCCGCGGCCTTCTCGCGCTCGAGGTCGCCGCCCAGGAAGCCCTTCAGCGCGTCCCACCAGATCGAGCGGCCGATGGCGAAGCCGATGAACCCCTCGACGCCCGCGGCCTGCTGGAGCCAGTGCTCGACCTTCTCGTCGGAGGCCCCGCGGCCCAGCAGCACGCTCTTGACGTTCTCGCGGCCCTCGCCCTTGCGGGTCTGCTCGGCCAGCATCTCCGCGTCCTCGCGCGCGTCGACGCCCTCGATCTTCCAGATGTCGACCTCGCAGCCGTAGTCCTGGATCATCTCGATCGCCCGGCGCATCAGCTCCGGCCGCAGCTCGGCGTCATAGCGGTCGCTGTCGCCGTCGACCTGCTCGAGCTGGGAGTCCTCGGCCGGCACGAGCAGCTCGAAGAGGAACTTGCGGTCGTGCTCGTGCAGCCAGTC
>JAICUS010000661.1 GCA_025935735.1 Solirubrobacteraceae bacterium
CCGGAGCTGGTGGAGCGCGAGATCGCCGCCACCGGGATCGACCCGTCGCGGCTGGTGTTCGAGATCACCGAGACGGCGGCGATCGCCAACATGGAGCAGGCGCGCGCGTTCGCCGAGCGGCTCACCCGCCTGGGCTGCCGCTTCGCGCTGGACGACTTCGGCGCCGGCTTCTCGAGCTTCTACTACCTCAAGTACCTGCCGCTCGACTACCTGAAGATCGACGGCGACTTCATCCGGTCGCTCACGTCGAGCGTCACCGACCAGCTCGTGGTCAAGTCGATGGTCGACATCGCCCGCGGGATGGGGATGAAGACGATCGCCGAGTTCGTCGAGGAGGCCGAGACGGTGGCGATGCTCCGCCAGAAGGGCGTCGACTACTCGCAGGGCTACTTCCACGGCGCGCCGCGCCCGGTGGTCAACGAGTTCGCCGGGCTGGTGATCCCGCGATGAGCACCGTGGACCGCCCGGGCTCGGCCGGCGAGCACGAGCTGCAGGAGCGCCACGGCAACGCCAAGCGGGCCAAGGCGTTCTACGACAACCAGATGGTCGACCACCTGACGCCGCTGATGCGCGAGTTCATCGTCAAGCAGAGCATGGCGTTCATCGCCACGGCGGACGCGCACGGCGACTGCGACGCGACGTTCCGCGGCGGGCCGGCCGGGTTCGTGCGGGTGCTCGACGAGAAGACCGTGATGTGGCCCGAGTACAAGGGCAACGGCGTCACGGCCTCCCAGGGCAACATCACCGAGAACGGCCACGTCGGCATCCTGATGGTGGACTTCGTCGAGACGGCCGTCGGCCTGCACGTCAACGGCCGCGCGTCGATCGTGCCCAACGAGGCCGTGGACGCGTTCGCCGGGCTGTTCGACCGGCTGCCGTTCGCCACCGCGGCGCACGAGGCGCCGGACGCCAAGAAGACGCCCGAGCGCTGGGTCGTGGTGGAGGTCGAGGAGGCCTACATCCACTGCTCCAAGCACATCCCGATGCTCCGGCCGGTGCCCGAGGACGAGCAGTCCGGCCGCCGCGCCGGCGACGTGTTCAAGGCCAAGGACGCGCCGCGGCCGTGGCTGGAGCCCGAGCCCGTGCCGGACGAGATCGGCGTGGCCACGCTCGCCGAGGTGCCGACGCACAGCGCGTCGGGCCGGCGCCTGCCGCTGCCCGTCCGGAAATAGTTAGCCCCGCAGCAGCGGCGCGGTCAGGCAGGTCGGGCCGCCGTCACCCTTGATCGAGACGTCGGAGTTCGCGTAGGTGTGCACCTCCACGCCGCGGTGCTCCAGCTGCGCGCGCACCTTCGGCGCCGACTCGCCGATCACCACCACGCCGGGCCGGACCGCGAGCACGTTGCAGCCCATGGCGTCGTAGCTCTCCTCGTCGATGGCGATCCAGTCGACGCCGCGCTCCCTCAGGTCTTGGAGCAGGCGGACGGGCGCGAGCGGCTCGAACACCACGTAGAGGTCCTCGGTGGCCGCGGAGAGGAACGACTGCAGGTGCAGGACATGGTCCGGACCCTGGTCGTGCGGCATGTCGTAGGTCTCGACGTGGACGCCCTCGGCGAGCTCCTGCAGGCGGCGGGCGCCGGCGCGGTTGGTGCGGTAGCCGAGCCCGACGGCCATCGTGGTGTCGTCGAGCCAGAAGCGGTCGCCGCCGTCGGCGTACGCGTCGCCCTCGATCGTGCCCAGGACGGGGACGCCGAGCCGCTCGAGCTCCTCGGCGGCGTGGCCGGGCTCCTTCGCCCGGGCGGCCTTGCGCATGTGCAGCGGGATGCCGCCCTTGGCGGTGAGCACGAGCGGGTCGTGCATGTAGACCGCGTCCACCTGACCATCGAGCGCGGGCGCGACCTCCACCTCGACGCCGAGGCCGTCGAGCAGCTCCACGAACGCCGCGTGCTGGCGCTCCAGCGTCGCGGGGTCCGGCGTCCGCCAGCCGGCCCCTTCCCAGTCCCCGGAGGTCGCGGGCCGGCGGACGAGCACCCGCCGCAGCGGGGCGACCATCGAGGTGACGCCGTAGCGGGCGCCGGAGGGAGCGGATGCGGTCATGCCCTGCATCCTCCCGCCTGGCGCCCGGCGGCGCGCGGTGGATCAGTGGACGACGCCGAACTCGGCGGCGTAGGTGGCCCCGGAGACGCCGCGCTTCGGGGCGCCGGGGGCGACGCCGACGGCGAGCTCGCGGTACTGCGGGTCGAGCAGGATGTCGCGGTGGTGCGGGCTGGCCAGCCACTCGTCGACGATCACCGCAGGCGTGGCGCGCGACTGCGTGCCCCAGGCGAGCGTCTCCCCGGCGTGCCACCAATGGCCGCGGCCGTAGCCGGCGGCGCGCACGCGGTCGCCGAAGTCCGAGCCGCCCGGCGTCACGTGCGAGAAGTACGAGCGCTGGACCATGTCCGTCGCCTGGTGGACGGCCACCGCGTGCAGGCGGCGGTCGCCGTGCAGCCGGTGCAGGCCGCGCTGCTCGCGCTCGGCGTTGACCAGGCACACGATCGCGGCGCTCGCGTCGTCCTGCGTCCCCGCCGCGGGGACGCTGGTCGCGCCCGGACATCGGTCGGCGGCGGCAGGGGCAGGAGCGGCGGCAACGGCGCCAAGGGCGAGCAGGCTGACGAAGGCACGGGCGAGCACCCGCGCGCGTGACCCGGTAGCGGGCATGCGGCGACCTCCTTGACCGCGCCACCCCCTGGTCGTCGACGCGAATCCTGTCCATCGGGCCGCCCGGTTCCCGGCGGGCGGCGTTCTCTCTTTCTACGCGAGCCGGACCCTCATCCGCTCGCGGGGCGGCGATGTCTGATCACCGCCTCATGAGAACTGGGTACCCCGCCTCTGGACGCCCTCACACGTCTCTGGACAGTGTCCAGCCCGTTGGTTCTCACGCTGACAAACCGTTGTCCGCCGCCCCGGAGTGTCAGCGTGCCGCTTCGCGGGCTCCTCGGGCTGTTATGTGGCCGCCGAAAGCGTCAGAATCCCGGCTACCGGTGCGTTGTGGAGGGTGACCGGCCGTGCGCTTTGCGTGGCCCCGGACAGCGCTGGGGGGAACACCGTCCAGGGACGGTCCCGCGGGCCCGGGGCCACGCAAAGCGCACGC
>JAICUS010000258.1 GCA_025935735.1 Solirubrobacteraceae bacterium
ATCAAGATCATCTCCGGGTTCCAGAAGCCCGACGAGGGCCGGCTGCTCATCAGGGGCGATGAGGTCGAGCTGCGGTCGGTCGACCACGCCCGCTCGCTGGGCATCGACTGCGTCTACCAGGACCTCGCGCTGGTCAACCAGCTCACAGTCGTGCAGAACATGTTCCTGCGCCGCGAGAAGGTCCACTCGCCGCTGCCGTTCCTCGCCCGCCGGCAGATGCGGGCCGAGACACGCGAGGCGCTCGACGAGATCGGGGTCCACATCCCGCGCCTGAACGTGCCGGCGGCGCGGCTGTCCGGCGGCCAGCGCCAAGCGATCGCGATCGCCCGCACGGTCTACTCGGACGCGGACATCATCCTGCTCGACGAGCCGCTCGCCGCGATGGGCGCCAAGGAGGGCGCGATGATCCTCGACCTCGTCGCCCGCATGCGCGCCGAGGGCAAGGTCTCGATCATCATGATCGCCCACAACTACGTCCACGTGCTCGAGTCCTGCGACCGGGTGAACCTCATCCAGGACGGCGAGATCACGTTCGACAAGCCGACCGCGGACACCTCGGTCGAGGAGCTCAACGAGATCGTCGTGGAGGAGTACCGCCGGGCCCGCGCGGCCGCGCAGACCGGATAGCCCGCCCGCGCTCAGTGCCGGCCCGCGGGAATGTCCCGCGGCGCGCCGGTGGCGCCGCCCGCTACTCACCGCAGGCACGTACAGCTGGATCTTGACGTTCAATCTCACGGCGCCACCGGGCTGACGGCCGGTGCCGGGGCGAGCGTGGGCGGGTGCCGGAACGCGCGCGCCCCGGTCGCCACGGCGGCCAGGACCAGCGCCCAGCCGGTGAGGACGAGCACGGTCACGGTCGCTTCGGCGCTCTGGAGCAGGAAGCCGACCGCGAGCGGGCCGACCCAGCCGGCCGAGAACGAGATCAGGGTCGAGGCGGCCTGGACGCGGCCCTGCAGCCGGTCCGGCGCGAGCGCGACGCGGTAGCCGACCACGATCGAGTTCGTGACCGGGGTGATCAGCTCGGTGGCCGCGAGGATCGCGCCCAGCAGCAGCGCGTCGTGCGCGACGGCCAGCAGCGGGATCGCCAGCGCCAATGCCCAGCTCTCGCCGATCAGCACCTGGCGGGCGTTGAGCCGGCGCTGCAGGGCGGGGGCCAGCAGCGCGCCGGCCAGCCCGCCGGCCGCCGCCACGCCGAGCATCGCGCCGATCAGCGCCGGGGACGCCCCGTGGCGCCGGGCGAGGACCACCACCAGCAGGCTGAGGCCGGTGAAGATCGGGTTGCTGCCGGCGAACAGCAGCGCGCACAGGCGGAAGAACGGCCGCTCCCAGATCCAGCGCAGGCCCTCGGCCGCGCCGCTCGGCGTCGCGGCGGCGCGGGCGCCCTGGAAGTCGGTGCGGATGAGCAGCTTGCCCGCCGCCGCGGCGGCGTACGACACCGCGTCGACCAGGAACGGCACCGCGCGGCCCAGCCCGAACAGCACGCCGCCCAGCGGCGGCCCGGCGAGCATCGCGGCGAACGTGCGCGACTCGTTGCGCGCCACCGCCTCGCCGAGCTGCTCGGGTGCGACGAGCCGCCGCAGCGCCCCGCGCTCGCTGACGTAGGTGACCACGAACCCGGTGCCGTCGACCAGCGCGACGAGCACGATGAGCCCGTAGGGCACCGAGCCGGCGAGGACCATCGCCGCGAGCAGCGCCAGCGCGAGCGCCCGCACGGCGTCGCAGGCCACCATGAGCCGCTTGCGGTCCACCCGGTCGGCCAGCGCCCCGGCGGGCAGCGCCAGCGCGGCGATCGGCAGCGTCCGGGCGAACCCGACCACCCCGGCCTTCGCCGGCGAGCCGGTCGTGGCCAGCACGAGCAGCGGATACGCCACCAGCGAGACCTGCGACCCGAGCCCCGACAGCGCCTCGCCGCTCCAGAGCAGCATGAACTCGCGATTGCGGCGCAGCGGCACGGCGCTCATGGCCTCGCCGAGCTTACGCCGCGCCGGGTCGAACTCGAGCTCGCTAGGTCTTCGCGACCTCCCAGTTCACCGTGTAGTGCGAGGTCGGACCGCAGGTGCCGTGGCTCTCGGTCCCGGGGTGCGCCGTAACGAACTCGTGCAGCTCGCGCTGGTTGCCGGTCTGCTTGAGCGTGAGGCGCTGAAGGTCCAGCCCGGAGGCGACGTACTGCTCGAACGCGACCGCGCCGTCGCAGTAGCCGGCCGTCAAGATGCTTCCGATCTCCTTGATCAGCCAGCCGGCGACGAGGCCGAGGATGCTGCCGATGACCGGGACGGTGAGCGAGGCGAGCTCGACGCTGGTGATGTACTGGACGCCGGCGCGCAGCTGCTTGGAGATCGAGGCGACGGCGTCCTTGGCGGCGGCGTCCGCGACCGTGTCGAGGCTCACGACCGTGTCGACGATGTCGGTGGGCGGCGCCGTGCCGGCCTTGTTGATCACCTGGTAGTTGAACACGACGTGCTCGCACAGCTCGAGGAACACGTCCTCGAAGGCGAGCTCGTTCGGTCCGTAGGAGCCGCCGTCTAGGACGTTGCCGAAGGCCTCCGTCGCCGTCCGCGTGGGCCAGTTGCCGGGCGTGATCGAGCAGTTGCCCACATCGGTGTCCTCGAACCTCGCCCGGATCTTGTCGGCCTTGACGTTCCAGATCTGGAACCTGTAGCGGTTGGCCAGGCTCGTCTCGGCCGCGACCGGTCCCACCTGGGTGCGCAGCGGCGAGAAGCCGCTCCAGCGCTCGCCGTCCCAGGAGGCGCCGGTGATCGCGCCGCGACTCTCGCCGAACAGGTGGAGCTCGCCGCCCGCGAGGGCGACCGGGGTGGGTGCCGAGGTGAGCACGCTGCCGCGCGCGACCGGGTTCGCCCACGTCCCGTCGGCGTACGCGAAGTGGTAGAGCACGCCGTCGCTGCCCAGCGCGAACACGTCGAGCCTGCCGGGGGCCGTGCTCGCCGCCGACGGCGCCGCGACGAATGTCACCTTCGGCTTGTCGGCCACGGCGAGCGACTCCCAGTCGTTCCAGATCGAGCCGTCCCACCAGCGGTGGATCAGGCTCCCGTCCGAGCGCCGGACCGCGAACACGTCGAGCCGGTCGGGCCCCCACGCCACCGCGCTCGGCGGCGAGGCGAGCGACTCGCCCAGGTTCTCCCAGTCAGTCAGCCAGCGCGTGCCGTCGGTCGCCCGGTGGCGCAGCGTGAAGTCCGAGCCGCGGGCGAACACATCCAGGCGCCCCGGGCCCCAGGAGACGACGCTCGCCTCGCTGGTGAACACGCCGCCGAGCCGCTCCCAGTCGGCCGACCAGCTCTTCGTGTTCCAGGTCGTGCGGTACAGCGCCCGGTCGGCCTGCCCGACGGCGAACACGTCGACGCGCCCGTCGAGGTGACCGTCGTTCCAGGCGACCGCCGCGGGCGCGCTGATGAGGCTGCCGCCGAGCCGCTCCCACTGGGTCAGCGGCTGGGGATTGGCGACCAGGCCGTTCCACACGACCTGGTGGTAGAGCGCGTAGTCGAGGCCGAGCCCGAACACGTCGAGACGGTGCTCCTTGACCGTGCCGATCGGCGGGTGGACGCCGACCGGCAGGTGCGACACGGCGGCGCCGCCGGTCCGGCCTGCGTCGGTCACGGGACGCGCCTGCTCGATGACGCGGGGCGGCGCCGCGAGCGAGTGCACGGCCACCGGAGCGGTCGTGAAGATCCCGCCGAGGAGGTCTGGGTCGTACGGGGTCACGGAGTGGAGCGGGCCGACGAAGTTGCTGCTCCACCACTCGCCGTCCCAGCCGACGTGCGCGGTCATGAAGTTCGTGTCGCGCCAGAAGAGGTCGATCCGGTTCGCGGTCCCCTGCTGCCACGACGTCGCTGCAACGCCTCTCATCGGGCTTGCCTCCTCGGAGGTCGCGGTTGCCAAGCGCCGCGAACCTACGGCGAGCCCGCCGGCCGGTCCATGAGGCATTCGCCTCATCCGGCCGGACGCGAGGCTACGCGGTGGTGAACTCGATGCCGGCGAGCGAGCAGAACACCTTCCACTCCTCCGACCGGCGGCCCGGGTTCAGGACCTGGTGGTGCGGGCCGCCGAGCGCCAGCCAGCGGTCCATGCAGGTCCGCAGCCCCGTGTCGGGCCGGAAGAACCCGTAGGGCATCTCGAGCGCGGGCAGCTCGTCGGTGTCGAGGACCTCGCCCTCGACCACGAGCAGCCGGAAGCGCTCGCCGCCCAGGGAGATCAGGCAGGCGAGGGTCATCGGGCCCGTGGCGTACTGGAAGAGGAACGTCGGCGGGTCGCCGAGGCCGCCGATCCCCAGCGGCCGCTTGATCAGCCGCACGGGGCGGTCGGGACGGGCCAGCGCCCAGTTGCCCTCGCCCATGTGCGACATGAGGATCGAGTCGGTCGGGAAGTCCATCGCGTACATCTCGGTGAACTGCGTGTCGCCGAGCAGGTCGCGGGCGGCGACGAACAACGAGGCGGTCAGCGCGTCGCCCTCCGCGCCGAAGCCGATCCCACGGGCCATCAGCGAGGAGGCGGCGGCCAGAGGCAGCCGGCGGAAGCGGCCGTCCTCGCCGATCGCATCGAAGTGGGTGGAGTAGGCGCCGTACCCGCGGGCGGTGAGCAGCGCCTCCAGGCCCAGCTGCATGCGCGCGTGGTCCTCGCGCTCCTCCGTGCTCAGCGCCGAGTCGACCGTGAAGCGGGAGTCCTCGAAGGCCAGCAGCGCGGCCACGTCCTCGGCGGACACCGCCTCGACCGCGCGCACGAGGTCGCCGGGCGCGACGTTGTCGATCTGCGGGCCCAGCGAGCGGATGAACGCGTGCGGGTCGACGCGGATGTCGCCCATCCCGTTCATGGCGTAGCCGAACACCGCCACCTTCAGCTGCCGCCAGCGGGTCACGGCCGCGGCCGCGCGCGCCCAGCGCCCGATCGCGTCGGCGAACGACGGCGCGCGCCAGTCGTCGGTGATCACGTGGAACGACCGGTCCGCCCGGACCATCGCGTTCGCCGTGTCCTGGGCGCCGTGGATGCCCTGGTTGTAGGTGAGGTCCGCCATGTCCCACTCGGCGGTCACCGCGCCCACCGGCTGGATGTTCGCCAGGCAGATCGGCAGCCGGGTCTCGTGCAGGACGCGGGCCACCCGCATCGCCGGACCGTAGGTGAGCATCACCACGAGCAGGCCGTCGAGCTCCTGGGACTCGAGGAAGCGCATCCGCTCCTCGATCTGGTCGCGCTCCTTCGCCGGGTCGGCGACCACCACGTCGGCCACGTCGCCCAGCGCCGCCGCGACGTCGCGCGCGTAGCCCGCCTGGCGCTCGACGATCCCCGGGACCATGTCGTCGTAGAGGCTCTGCATGATCCCCAGCAGGCCGATCCGCGGCCGGGCGGGGGCCACGCCGGTGTCAGCGCTGGCCGTAGACGTTCTGGTAGCGGTCATGGAGGGCCTCGATGTCGTCGGGGTCGAGCGGCGTCACGTCGCCGAGCGCGCGGGCCAGGTGGACGGTCCGGGCGACGTCCTCGCACATGACCGCCGCCTTGATCGCGGCGCGGGGCGTCGGGCCGATGGTGAACACGCCGTGGGCGCGCATCAGCACGGCGGGGGAGTTGTGGCCGGCCAGCGTCTCGACGATCCCGCGGCCGATCTGCTCATCGCCGATGAGCGCGAACGGGCCGACCGGGATCTCGCCGCCGAACTCGTCGGCCATGGCGGTCATCACGCACGGGACCGGCTCGCCGCGGATCGCCCAGGCGGTGGCGTAGGCGCTGTGGGTGTGGGCGACGCCGCCGACGTCTGGCAGCTCGCGGTAGACGTAGCCGTGGGTGGCGGCGTCGGACGACGGCGACAGCGCGCCCTCGACGAGCTGGCCGTGCAGGTCGCACACCACGATCGAGTCGGGCGTCAGGTCGTCGTAGGAGACGCCCGACGCCTTGATGACCATGAGGTCCTCGCCGGGGACGCGGGCCGACAGGTTCCCGCTCGTCCAGGCGACCAGGCCGTTGCGCGGGAGCTCGGCGTGCAGCGCGCAGACCTCCTGGCGCAGCGACGCGACGTCAGGCAAGGTGGATCAGCTCCCCGCCGCCGCGGACCCGCGCGAGCTCGTGCAGCACCTCGTCGCCGCCGCGGCCGAAGTGGTCGTGCAGGCGCTTGTAGCGCTCGTAGAGCACGTCGTAGGCGTCCGCGCGCCCGGCGTCGGGCGTGTAGGCGTCGCGCTCGACCTTGCCCATCGCCGCAGCGGCGGCGTGCACGTCGTCGTAGACGCCGGCGGCCACCGCGGCGTGGATGGCCGAGCCGAGCGCCGGCCCCTGGTCGGAGCCGATCAGGTGCAGCGGGAAGCGCGTGACGTCGGCGTAGATCTGCATCAGCACCGGGTTCTTGAGCAGCCCGCCCGCCACGAACAGCTCCTGCACGGGCACGCCGGCGTCGGCGAACGCCTCGAGGATCACCCGCGTCCCGAACGCCGTGGCCTCGACCAGCGCGCGATAGATGTCCTCCGGCCGCGTGGCCAGCGTCATGCCCACGAGCACCCCGCTGAGCGTGTGGTCGACGAGCACGGAGCGGTTGCCGTTCTCCCAGTCGAGCGCGATCAGCCCGTGCTCGCCGACGCGCTGCTCGCCCGCGAGCCGCGAGAGGTGCTCGTGGATGCTCACGCCGGCCTCGCGGGCGGCGTCGAAGTAGCGCGGTGCGACGAGGTTGTCGACGAACCAGCCGAAGATGTCGCCCACGCCGCTCTGGCCGGCCTCGTACCCCCACATCCCGGGCACGATCCCGCCGCGCACGACGCCGCACATCCCCGGCACCTCGGCCAGCGACTCGGCGTTCATCACGTGGCAGGTCGAGGTGCCCATGACCATCAGCATCTGGCCGGGCTCGATCGCGCGGGCGGCGGGAGCGGTCACATGGGCGTCGACGTTGCCCACGGCGACGGCGATCCCCTCCGGCAGCCCGGTCCACTCCGCGGCCTGCGCGGTCAGCGAGCCCGCCGTGTCGCCCAGGGCGTGAACCGGTCCGGCGATCTTGTCCTCGACGAAGCCGGCGAAGCGCTCGTCGAGCGCGGCGAGGTACTCCCGCGAGGGATACCCGCCGTCCTGGCGGATCGCCTTGTAGCCGGCCGAGCAGGCGTTGCGCGTCTCCTCACCGCACAGCTGCCAGACGATCCAGTCGGCGCCCTCCACCCAGCGGTCCATGCGCTCGTAGACGTCGGGGTCCTCCTCGCACACCTGCAGCGCCTTGGCGAACTCCCACTCGGAGGAGATCCGGCCGCCGTAGCGGGGCAGCCAGCTCTCGCCGCGCTCCTCGGCCAGCGCGTTGATGCGGTCGGCCTGGCCCTGCGCGGCGTGGTGCTTCCACAGCTTCGGGAACGCGTGCGGGCGCTCCTCGAAGCCCTCGACCCAGCACAGCGGCGTGCCGTCGCGCAGCACCGGGAGCGGGGTGGAGGCGGTGAAGTCGGTGGCGATGCCGACCACCTGGGAGGGGTCGACGCCGCTGTCCTCGAGCGCCTGCGGGACCGCGGTCTTGAGCACCTCGATCCAGTCCGCCGGGTCCTGCAGCGCCCAGTGGGGCGGCAGGTCGGACTCGATCACGCCGTGCTCGTACTCGTGCACCGCCGAGCCGACCTCGGCGCCGTCGACCGCGCGCACGACCACGGCACGCCCCGAGAGCGTCCCGAAGTCGACGCCCACGACGTGTGCGAGCGGATCCCTCCCCGGCATAGACGTGTCGATGTTAGCGCTCACACGAAGTCCATGTCAATTCGTCGAGGCCCGGCGATTCCGCCCGGCCCGGCGGATAAGATCGCGCATCCGGCCAGCCCATGCGATGAGTGCCAGTCCTCCCGAGATGCCCCGCAAGCGCCGGCCCGTGATGTCGGACGTCGCGCGGCTGGCCGGCGTGTCGCACCAGACGGTGTCGCGGGTCATCAACGACAGCCGTCACGTCCGGGCCGAGACGCGCGAGCGCGTGGAGATCGCCATGCGCCAGCTCGACTACCGGCCGAACTCGGTCGCCCGGGCGCTGGTCACCGGCCGCTCGAAGACGCTCGGCGTCGTCAGCTTCGACACGACGCTCTACGGCCCGGCCTCGACCCTGTACGGCATCGAGCGCGCCGCGCACGACGCCGGCTACTTCATCACCATCGCGAGCCTC
>JAICUS010000877.1 GCA_025935735.1 Solirubrobacteraceae bacterium
CCCGGTCGCGCGCGATGATCTCGAGCGCCTTGGCGGGGTCGAAGCGCGGGATCAGCGTCAGGCACGCGCCGGCGGAGACCGCGCCGTTGAGGCAGCACGTCTGGCCGACGGAGTGGACCAGCGGCAGCGCCCCGAGGATGACGTCCTCCTCGGTGATGCCCGCCAGGTCCCGCGCGCCGGTCACGCAGTTGGTCACGAGGTTGGAGTGGGTCAGCTCCGCGCCCTTGGGCGTCCCCGTCGTGCCCGACGTGTAGAGGATCACCGCGGTGTCGTCGCCCGTGCGCGGCTCGTCCTCCTCGGCACGCGGCGCGTCGATCACCAGCTGCTCGAACTCGCCGGGCTTGACGAGGATCGCCGCGGCGCCGGCGGCGCGTGCACCGGTCTCGGCCGCCTCGCCGAAGTCGTGCCAGGCGAACACGTGCTTCGCACCCGAGTCGGACAGGTAGAACTCGACCTCGCGGCCCTTGAGCAGCACGTTCATCGGCACCACGACACCGCCCGCCCGCAGGATGCCGTAGTAGACGACGCCGAAGTACGGGACGTTGGGGAGCATGATCCCCACGCGGTCGCCCGGCTGGAGGCCGCGGTCCTTCAGCAGCCCTGCGATCCGCGTCGCGCCCTCGTTGAGCACGGCGTAGTTGGCCACCGTGTCGTCGAGCTTCAAGGCCGGCCGCTCGCCGTGGCGGGCGGCCGTCTCGGTGAGGAGCTGCGCGAGGCTGTCGGGCATGGGCTCGACACTACCTCGCGACGATGCCACCCGCGACCACACCGCTGCTGGAGCGTGACGCCGAGCGCGCCGCGCTGACGCAGCGGCTCGAGGCGGCGCGCGCCGGCCGCGGCGGCGTGGTGCTCGTGCGCGGGCCGGCGGGGATCGGCAAGACGGCGCTGCTGGCCGAGGCGCGCGCGCTCGCCGCCGGCGCCGGCCTGCGCGTGCTGTCCGTCCGCGGCTCCGAGCTCGGCGGCAGCTTCGCCTACGGCGCCGTCCAGCAGTTGTTCGCCGGCTGCCTCGACGGGCTCTCCGGCGCCGCCGCCCATGCCGCCGCCGCGTTCGCGTCCGACGCGGCCGAGCCCGACCACGCCGTCCTGCACGGCCTCTACTGGCTCGCCGCCGACCTCGCGCCGCTGACCGTCGTGGTGGACGACGCCCACTGGCTCGACCGCCCGTCGCTGCGCTGGCTCGCCTACATGGCCAACCGGGTGGAGGAGCTCCCCATCGCGCTGGTCCTGGCCGAGCGGACCGGCGAGCCGGACGAGACCCTGCGGGCGATCGGCCTGCACCCGGCGACGCTCGTGCTCGCCCCCGCGCCGCTCTCGCCGGCCGCCGTCCGCCGTCTCGCCGAGCAGGCGCTGGGCCGCGAGCCCGAGGAGGAGTTCGTGCGCGCCGCCGCCGACGCCACCCAGGGCAACCCGTTCTACCTGCGCGCGCTGCTGGCCGAGGGCGAGGGCGGCACGCCCGCCGCGGTGGTCGACCACGTCGCGCTGCGGCTCGCCCGGCGGCCGGAGGCCTGCACGCGCCTGGCCCGCGCGCTGGCCGTGCTCGACGGCGCGGCCAGCGGGACGGTGGCCGCGCGGCTCGCCGGGCTCGACGTGCGCGACACGGTCGCGGCCGCAGAGGCGCTCG
>JAICUS010000486.1 GCA_025935735.1 Solirubrobacteraceae bacterium
AGCCGACCACCTGGCCCAACATCAGCAACCCGAACGGGTCGATGCACTACATGTTCGCGCCGGTGTTCCGATCGATCGACCTCACCACGGCGGTCACCGATACGCCCTCGATGAGCGTGAACGCCGTCAAGGGAAGCCAGCAGGTCAACACGATCACGATCCGCGTGTACCACGACACCTGGATCAAGACCCTCGACGGTTGGCGCAAGACGACGAGCACCTGGTACCGCCTGGACTAGGCCCGCAACCGCCCGGCGCCGGAGCCAACGCTTCCGGCGCCGCGGCGCCTGAAGGGACTGCCGCGCACCCGGCGGGCGGCGCGACAATTACGGCAGCGACCACCCGGCCCGGAACCGTGTGCAGCCGCCTTCCCGGCCCTGACACAAAGCCAAACCCGCTACCGCCGGGGTCCAAACGGGTCCAAACTTCGACCCCAAATTGGACCCCGCCTCAGTGCACCCACAAAGCGGACTCTGCGATTCGCAGGGAGATTCTGATCGGGGAGACAGGATTTGAACCTGCGACCGCCCGGCCCCAGCCCGCGGGTTCCGGTGCCCTCGGTGCCGGACAGGCCTAACGCCTACGTGTCCGGGTCGCTCAGTTCCTCTGACTTCCTCTCAGTTTGTTCCCCGCTTTGTTCCCCGCCGGCGCGGTGAAGATCCGCCGGGTCGACCGGCTCAGGCGCCGCTCCATCCCCGGATTGCGGCGCGCCAGGAAGGCGGTGCGCCCCCCTACCGCGGTCGTCGGAGGGGACCAGCGACCGGCGCCATCCCGAGCGCCTGCTCCCATGCGGTGCGGTCGTCCAGCTCGTCGGCTACCAGGTGATCGCCACCGTCTCCCCGACCGCGACCGGCGCGCTCGTGGTGATTCGCCGCGACCGGCTCCCGGGCCGCCGCAGGGACGTTGTCGGGTGTTTCCGGCGAAGGCCGGGACGGGCGCCGAGTTGGACGCGCTGCGCGAGGTCGGCAAGCGTCACGGCGGAGCCGCACAAGTCGGCCACCGCGGCCGCCATCCCGGGTCCCGACCTCCGGTCCGCGAGCCGCGCGGGCTGAGTCTCACCTCAACCGGCGCCCAGCCCACACGCGCTGGTGGCCGCGGATCTAGGCACCCTCAGGCTGACTGCCTGCGCGCCGCGCGCGATGCGCTCGCCACGTGAACGACGACATTGTCGAACTCCACCGACGCCTGTCGCCTACGCCGGGAGGTAGCGCCTCGGAACGGCAGAAGGCCCGCGGATGCGGGCCTTCTCTCCGAACTCCGGCTGCGGGCTACGCCTGGACGAGCTCGCGCGTGTGGTGCGCGACGATCTTGCCGCTCGTGATCCGCGGCGCGTTCGGGAGGGCCTTCTCGAGCTTCTCCTCGCGCACCCAGTTGGACACGACCTTGGTCGACTCGTCGGCCTGCGCCGAGGTGTCGAAGAAGCCGACGGACGTCATGACGCCGTCGCCGGCCTCGATGAGGTGGTAGCCGCCGAAGCCGGGCAGCTTGCTCAGGCGCGGCAGCAGCGTGTCGTCGACCTTCTTGACGAGCTCCGTGGTGCGGCTCTGGTCGACCGACTCGTAGCGGCGAATGGTGGCGAACATGTGAATCCCAACGATCTCTTCAGGTGAGGCGCTCCGGGGAGTCCTCTAGATGCGCAGCGACCGTGACGATTGACGAGGCGGCTCGTGAGAGCTCAGATGACGTCGGTCAGGATCGGCGCGTACGTTGTACCTTAGCAGGCTTCGTAGTCACGTTCGGATACGTGGCCACGTATCCCACCAGTTAGAGTGCAAGACCCTTTCGTGTCGCCGTTCTCCGTCACCGTGCAAAACATCCCCGATCGCGAACTGGGGCCACTGCTGACCCGGCTCGCGGACGCGGGATTCGACGCACCGATCATCCGCCACATCGCCGAAGCGGACGCTCTCGCCGGCGCGCCCGCACCGGCCGGCCGGACGGCGGCGGACGTGCCGGCCGGCTGGCGGCTGGTCCGGGAGCGCAGCGGCGAGTCGTATCAGTGGCCGAAGCGGCGCGACCGCTACGCGCCCTACCGCGTGTTCATGGGAACGACGCGTCCGGAGGGCGCCGTGCAGATCGGGCTCGGAGAGACGATCCGCGAGAACACCCGCGGGCGCGACCGCAAGTACGTGGTGGCCTTCCTCAGCGGCGGCTCCCCTCAGGAGCCGCTCTGTGAGTTCGCCGCCGCCGACGACTACGCGCAGACGCGCGAGCTCGTCGCCGTCATCCGCGGCAGCGACGGCGGCCGCCGCATGTACAGCGCCGGCGACGTGCTCCCGGCCGCTTACGCCCAGCGCTTCCGGACGGCGACCTACAACGAGCGGATCGTCTACCCGGGCGCCTGGAACAAGATCGTCGTCGTCGTCCGCGAGGACGAGCACGAGGCGATGCTCGACCACGCGCTGATCCAGAGCCGGCGACGCTACCGACACTAGGTCGAGGGGCCGGCCGAGCGACGTCGCGAATCAGTCGCCGCCGTTGCAGCGCCGGGGATATAGTGGCCCTTGATCGGTCAGCTCGAGGCGGTGCGGTTCGCTCCGCGTCCGGCCGGCACGGGACACCGACCCCCCGCCCAACGGTCGGTGAGGTGGTGCGACGGCAAGGTTCGTTCGCGCCCCGCCGGTGCTCCGGCGAGAAGGGATCGACATGATCGCCGTCTATGTGATCGTCGCGCTGTTGCTGGTAGGGCTGGTGTTGTCGGTGCGGATCCTCAAGCAGTACGAGCGTGGGGTGCAGTTCCGCCTGGGCGAGGTCAAGCGCGATGCGCGCGGCCCGGGCCTGATCTTCATCGTGCCGTTCGTCGACCGCGTGCAGCGGGTCTCCATGCGGATCGTGACGATGCCGATCCAGTCACAGGGGATCATCACCCGTGACAACGTCAGCGTCGACGTGTCCGCCGTCGCCTACTACCGCGTCGCGGACGCCATCCGCTCGGTGGTGGCGATCGAGAACGTGGCCGCGGCGATCAACCAGATCGCCCAGACCACGCTGCGCGCCGTCGTCGGACGCCACACGCTCGACGAGACGCTGTCGGAGACCGACACGATCAACCAGAACATCCGCGAGATCCTCGACGTCCAGACCGAGGACTGGGGCGTCAAGGTCACCGTGGTCGAGCTCAAGGACATCCAGCTCCCGGACAGCATGAAGCGCGCGATGGCCCGCCAGGCCGAGGCCGAGCGCGAGAAGCGCGCCAAGATCATCGCCGCCCAGGGCGAGGCGCTCGCCGCCGGCGAGCTCGGCCATGCGTCCGACGTCATGATGGCCCACCCGCTCGCGCTGCAGCTGCGCAACCTGCAGACGATGGTCGAGATCGGCGTCGACAAGAACTCCACGATCATGTTCCCCGCGCCGTTGATGACCACCATCCAGGAGCTGGGCGCGTTCATCGGCCGCGAGACCGACGCCGCAATCGGCGTGCCCCTCGCCCCGGTGGCCGACGGCGCCGTCCCGGCACCGCACACCAACGGCACGCCCGTTCCCGCCACCTGACCGGCTACTCGACGGTCCACGGCGGGCGCCACCCGCCGTGCGCAGCCGGAAGCGCTTGGGCGGCGGCCGGTCCCCAGCTGCCCTTGCGGCAGGGATGGACGTCGCCCGGGTGGTCGAGCAACGGCTGCACGATGCGCCAGGTCTCCTCGACGGTGTCCTGGTGCGTGAACACGGACGGATCGCCCGCCAGCGCGGCCTGGAACAGAACCTCATACGGCGTGGGCGCCTCGCCGCCCTGGCGCGCGAACTCCAGGTCGAGCTCGATCGGCTGCGGGCCCGGCGCGTCGGCGCGGTGGGCTTCGAGGATGAGTCGGAGCCCGGTGTGCGGATCGATCCGCAGCACGAGCTCGTTCGGCCCCGGCTGCCGGCCGGTCAGGAAGCCCAGCGCCGGCCGGGGACGCAGCACGAACCGCAACTCGGTCACGGTCGAGCGCAGATGCTTGCCGGCGCGGAGGAAGAACGGCACGTCGCGCCAGCGCTGATTCTCGATCCGCAGCTCGAGCGCGACGTAGGTCTCGGTCGTCGAGCCTCTCGCCACCCCCGGCGTGGACCGGTAGCCGCGGTACTGACCGCGGACGTGGCGTGCCGGGTCGGCCGCGGCGACGGCTTGGAACAGGCGGTGACGGGCGGCGTCGAGCGTCTCCCCTTCCGCCGGTGCGTCCATCGTCGCCGCAGCCAAGAGCTGGAGCAGGTGGTTGACCACGACGTCGCGCAGCGCGCCGACGGCGTCGTAGAAGCGCCCGCGGTCCTCCACCCCGAACTGCTCGGCCATCGTGATCTGGACGCACGCGACATGGTCGCCGTCCCACACCGAGTCGAGCATCGCGTTGGCGAAGCGCAGGTACAGCAGCTCCTCCAGCCCGACCTTGCCGAGAAAGTGGTCCACCCGGAAGATCTGCTCCTCGCGCACCGAGCGGTGCAGCTCGGCGGCCAGCGCCTTCGCCGACGCCAGGTCACGCCCGAACGGCTTCTCCACCACGATCCGGGCATTCCCGGTCAGCCCCGCCGCAGCCAGGCCCCCGACGACCCGGCCGAACAACGCGGGCGGCGTCTCGAGATAGAACAGCGGGCGCTCCGCTGCCTCGATCGCCTCGGCCACCCGCCGATACGTGGCCGCGTCGTCGAAGTCGCCCTGGACATAGGACAGGCGCCCCGCGAGCCGATCGAGCGCCTGGCGCTCGACC
>JAICUS010000563.1 GCA_025935735.1 Solirubrobacteraceae bacterium
AACTTGGCCGGCGGGATGGCGCCGGCCCACGCGTGGATCGGCCACTGGTCGTTGTACATGTTGAACACCGGGTGGACCGAGATCAGGTCCATGTGCGCGTCGTAGTAGGCGTCGAGCGTGCCCACGTCGCGCCAGTAGCCGCGGTCGCGTGGCGTCGCGCCGGGGACCTCGTTGGCGGCGAAGTCGTAGACCTGCGCCTCCCCCTGCGCCACGAGCCGGGGGATGATGTTGCCGCCGATGTCGTGCTTGGAGGTCGAGTCGGCGGCGTCGGCCGACACCGTGCTGTTCAGCGCCTCGCAGGAGAACACGTAGTTGCCCATCGACGCGTAGACCTGGTCGGGCGCGTCCGGCAGGCCCTTCGGGTCGGACGGCTTCTCGCGGAACGCGGCGATGTCGCGCCCGTTCTCGGCCGTCTCGATCACCCCGAACTGGTCGGCCTGCTCGATCGGCATGCGGATCGCCGCCACGGTCACCCCGGCGCCCGAGGCGACGTGCTGCTCGACCATCTGGCGCGGGTCCATGCGGTAGATGTGGTCGGCGCCGAACACGATGATGTGCTCCGGCCGCTCGTCGTTGATGAGGTTGTAGTTCTGGTAGACGGCGTCGGCCGAGCCCAGGAACCAGCGCGGTCCCAGCCGCATCTGCGCCGGCACCGGCGTGACGTAGTTGCCCAGCAGCGGCGACAGCCGCCAGGTGGTGGTCACGTGGCGGTCCAGGCTGTGGCTCTTGTACTGCGTGAGGACGACGATCTGGTGGTAGTAGGCGTTGGCCAGGTTGGACAGCGCGAAGTCGATCAGCCGGTAGTTGCCGCCGAACGGCACGGCGGGCTTGGCCCGGTCAGCGGTCAGCGGCGCCAGCCGCTTGCCCTCGCCGCCGGCCAGCACCATGGTGAGCACGCGGGTCATCCGAGCAGCTCCTGCGCCTCGTCGATGATCTTCTCCAGGCGCTCCTCGCCGTCGAGCGCCTCGGCGTAGAGCTTGTAGATGTCCTCGGTGCCGGACGGCCGCGCGGCGAACCAGCCGTGCTCGGCCACCACCTTGATCCCGCCGATCGGCGCGTCGTTGCCGGGGGCCTTGGTGAGGACGTCCTGGATGGGCTCGCCGGCGAGGGTGTCGGCGTCGACCGAGTCGAGCTCCAGCAGCGCCGCCTTCTTCTCCGGCGTGACCGGCGAGTCGACGCGGCGATAGGCCGGCGCGCCGAAGCGCCCGGTCAGCCCCGCGTAGCGCTTGCCCGGGTCCTCGCCCGTGCGCGCGGTGATCTCCGCGGCCAGCAGCGCCAGCAGGATGCCGTCCTTGTCGGTCGACCAGGCACCGCCGTCGCGGCGCAGGAACGACGCGCCGGCGCTCTCCTCGCCGCCGAAGCCGAGCGAGCCGTCGCGCAGCCCGTCGACGAACCACTTGAAGCCGACCGGGACCTCGACCAGCCGCCGCCCGAGGTCCCGCGCCACGAGGTCGATCATCGTCGACGAGACGAGCGTCTTGCCGATGCCGGCGGCGTCCGGCCAGCCCGGGCGGGCGCCGCCGAACAGGTAGTGGATGGCCACCGCGAGGTAGTGGTTGGGGTTCATCAGCCCGCCGGGGGTGACGATCCCGTGGCGGTCGGCGTCCGGGTCGCAGGCCACGGCCACGTCGAAGCGGTCGCGCAGCTCGATCAGCCCGGCCATGGCGTGCGGCGAGGAGCAGTCCATGCGGATCTTGCCGTCGTGGTCGAGCGGGACGAAGCGGAAGGTCGGGTCGACCTCGGTGTTGACCACCTCGAGGTCCAGGCCGTGGGTGGCGGCGATGGCCTGGAAGTAGGCCACGCTGGCGCCGCCCAGCGGGTCGGCGCCGATGCGCACGCCCGCGCTCACAATCGCGTCGACGTCGATGACGTTCGGCAGGTCGTCGACGTAGGCGGACACGTAGTCGTAGGGCGTCGTCCGCGGCTGCGCCGTGGCCACGCCGCCGTCCAGCAGCTCGTTGGCGATCCCCTCGATCGCCCGGGTGATGTCGGTGCCCGCCGGGCCGCCGCTCGGCGGGTTGTACTTGTAGCCGCCGTCCTCGGGCGGGTTGTGCGACGGCGTGAGCACGATGCCGTCGCTCGCGGGGTGGTTGAGGATCGCGTGGCTGAGCGCCGGCGTCGGCGTGTAGCCCCCGGCCGCGTCCACGCGCACGTCGAGCCCGTGCGCGGCGAACACCGCCAGCGCCGTGTGGAACGCCGGCTCGCTCAATGCGTGCGTGTCGCGGGCCACGAACAGCGGCCCGTCGATGCCCTGCTGCTCACGGTGGCGGCAGATCGCCTCGCTGATCGCCAGCACGTGCGCCTCGGTGAACGTGCCCTTCAGCGAGCTGCCGCGGTGGCCGGACGTGCCGAACGAGACGGGCGCCTCGGGCGGGCGATCGAAGTAGGCCGCGATCAGCTGTGGAACGTCGATGAGCAGGGACGCGTCGGGCCGCGTTCCGGCGTGTGGGCTGACTGCGGGCATCGATCCTCCTGCTGTGGCTCGGCGGAACTGTGGCACAGCCTTCCCGCAGGACGTAGGGTCCTGATCATGCGGCAGCTGACGAGCCTCGACGCCCAGTTCCTGGCCCTCGAGAACCCGCGCCAGAGCGGACACGTCGCCGGGCTGGCGATCCTCGACCCGTCGACGGCCCCGGACGGCCGGTTCGGCTGCCGCCAGGTCACCGAGCTGCTGCGCTCCCGGCTGCCGCTGCTGCCGCCGCTGCGCTGGCGGCTGGCCGAGGTGCCGCTGGGGCTCGACTACCCCTACTGGGTCGACGACCACGACTTCGACCTCGGCTATCACGTGCGCGAGCTGGCGCTGGCCGCGCCCGGCACCGAGGACCAGCTGGCCGAGCAGGTGGCGCGAATCGTCTCGCGCCCGCTCGACCGGGCGCGGCCGCTGTGGGAGCTCTACGTGATCGAGGGGCTGGAGAGCGGCTGCGTGGCCGTCCTGACCAAGATCCACCACGCGGTGATCGACGGGCTGAGCGGCGCGGAGATCATGGGCCTGCTGCTCGACCTCACACCGGAGGGGCGCGAGCTGCCGGCCGCGCCGCCGCCGCCCGCCGGCGAGGACCCCGGCCAGCTCGAGATGCTCGGTCGCGGCCTGCTCGGCGTGCCCCGCTACCCGGCGCGGATGCTGCGCGCGCTGCCCTCGGCGCTGCCGAACCTCGAGCACACGCCGTTCGGCGTGCTCCCGGGCGCGGGGACGCTGACCCGGATGGTCGGTGCGCTGCGCCGCGACGGCGCCGAGCGCCCCGACCTGACGGCGCCCAAAACGCGCTTCAGCGGCCGCATCTCACCGCACCGGCGCTTTGTCTTCGGCCGCCTGGAGCTGGCCGACGTCAAGGCGGCCAAGAACGCGCACGGCACGACGGTCAACGACGTCGTCGTCTCGGTCTGCGCGGGCGCGGTGCGGCGCTGGCTGGTCGAGCACCACGACCTGCCGGACGCGCCGCTCGTCGCCCAGGTGCCGGTGTCCGTGCGCACCGGCGAGGAGTTCGGCACCTACGGCAACCGCATCCTGCTGATGGCCGCGCCGCTGTACACCGACGAGCCGGACCCGGTCGAGCGGCTGCGCAGGACCCACGAGGCGCTGGCGGACATGAAGGAGCGCCACAAGGCGCTGCCCGCCGAGCTGCTGCAGGACGCCAACAACTTCATCCCGCCGTCGGTCTTCTCGCGCGCCGCGCGACTGACTTTCGCGTTCTCCACCTCGCCGCCCGGCCGCCCGACCTGGAACATGGTGATCTCCAACGTTCCCGGCCCGCAGTTCCCCCTGTACATGGCAGGCGCGCGTCTGGAGGCGAACTATCCCGTTTCGGTGATCACCGACGGGATGGGGTTGAACATCACCGTGATGAGTTACA
>JAICUS010000381.1 GCA_025935735.1 Solirubrobacteraceae bacterium
CGCCGGCGAGGACGTGCTCGAGGACCTCGCGCCGATCATGGGCGGCGACGACTTCTCGGCCTACCTGGAGCACGCCCCCGGCTGCTACGCGTTCATCGGCGCCGGCGGCGATTTCCCCCCTCACCACCCGCGCTTCGTCATCGACGAGCGGGCGCTGGAGATCGGCACCCGCCTGCACTGCACCGTCGCCCTTCAAGCCCTGGAGGAGTACGCACCATGAAGCTCACGCACGCGCTGGCCGCGCTGCCGTTCCTCGGCGTGCTGGTCGGCATCTTCTTCGCCAACCGCGTCGAGCCCTACGTGCTCGGCCTGCCGTTCGCCCTCTTCTGGGTGACGCTGTGGGTCGTGCTGACCGCGGTGATCATGGCCACGATCTACCACCTCGACCATCGCGGGGAGCAGGACCGATGAACGCCGCGCTCGTCATCATCGCCGCGTTCTTCGTCCTGGCGTTCGGCCTCGCCCTGCGCTCCCGCCGCGGCCGCGACATGGACCTCGAGCAGTGGAGCGTCGGCGCCCGCGGCTTCGGCGCGATCTTCGTCTTCCTGCTGATGGCCGGCGAGATCTACTCGACGTTCACGTTCCTGGGCGGCGCCGGGCTGATCTTCGGCTCCGGCGGCGCGGCCTACTACATCCTCGGCTACGGCACGCTGGCCTATGTCCTCTCCTACTACCTGCTGCCGGCGGTCTGGCGCTACGCGACGCCGCGGCGGCTGGTCTCCCAGGCCGACGTGTTCACCAGCGCCTACCGCTCGCGCGCGCTCGGCGTGCTCGTCTCGGTGGTCGCGGTGGCGGCGATGATCCCCTACCTTGCGCTGCAGTTCAAAGGCCTCGGGGAGATCGTCTCGGCCACCTCCTACGGCAAGCTCTCGGCCACGCCGGCGATCTGGATCGGCGCCGTGGCCATGTCGGTCTACGTGGCCGCGTCGGGCATCCGCGGCTCGGCCTGGACGGCCGCGATCAAGGACATCCTCACGCTCAGCGTGGTCAAGCATCGGCCTGTATCTGCCGATCCACTACTTCGGCGGCATCGGCGACATGTTCCGCGCCGTCGACCACGCCAAGCCGGGCTTCGCCGCGCTGTCTGACTCCGAGCTGACCCCGGTGTGGTTCTCCTCCACCGTGCTGCTGACCGCGCTCGGCTTCTATATGTGGCCGCACACGTTCGGCTCGGCGCTGTCGGCCCGCAACGAGAACGTGCTGCGCCGCAACGCGGTCTACCTGCCGATCTACCAGCTGCTGCTGGCGTTCAAGCTTCGTCGGCTTCGCCGCGGTCCTGAAGACCCCGAAGCTCGGCAACAGCGACCTGGCGCTGCTCACCGTGTCCAAGGACGCGTTCCCGCAGTGGTTCGTCGGGCTGATCGGCTCGGCCGGCGTGCTGTGCGCGCTGGTCCCGGGCTCGATGCTGATGATCGCCTCGGCCACGACCGTGGCCAAGAACGTGGTGCGCGGGCTGAACCCCGACATGACCGACGAGGCGACGACGCGGCTGACGAAGCTGCTCGTGCCGGTGGTGGCGCTCGGCGGAATCGGCTTCAAGCTCGGGCGGCCAGACGCTCGTCACGCTGCTGCTGATCGGCTACTCGCTGGTCACCCAGCTGTTCCCGCCGCTGGTCATGGGGCTCGCGGCGCCCGGCCGGGTGACCAAGTGGGGCGCGATGGCCGGCGTGGTGGCCGGGGTCGCGATGGTGGCCGGGATGTCGTTCTCCGGCGCGACGCCGGGGACCTCGACGACGGTGGACTCGTTCATCGGCGGGCTCCCGGGCTGGATCGGCCAGCTCAACCTGGCGATCGTCGCCCTGGTCGTGAACCTGATCGTGATGTTCGTGGTGAGCGCCTTCACCCCCGGCACGGCGGCCGCGGGCCGCGGGCGCTTCGAGCGCGCCGAGACGCGGGAGCGTGCCATCGTTGAGGGGTGATCGTCGGGCTTCTTGGGCCGCTCGAAGTCGAGGGTGACGGCCGCCGCGTCGGCGGCGGCCGGCTGCGCGCGCTGCTCGCCCGCCTGGCGCTGGACGCCGGGCGGCCGGTGACCGTCGGCCGCCTGGTCGATGCGGTGTGGGAGGACGAGCTCCCGGCCGACGAGACGCACGCGCTGCAGTCGCTCGTCTCCCGGCTGCGCCGGGCGCTGGGCGACGGCCGCCTGGCGGCCGCGCCCGGCGGCTACGTGCTCGACGCCGAGGTCGACGCGCAGCGCTTCGAGGCGCTGGCCGCGGAGGGGCACGCGGCGCTGGCCGACCCGGAGCGGGCCGCCCGCCTGCTCGGCGAGGCGCTCGGCCTGTGGCGTGGCCCCGCGCTGGCCGACCTGGCCGACTACCGCTTCGCCGTGGCCGAGGCGGCGCGGCTGGAGGACCTGCGCCTGGCCGCCGCGGCGGACCGCGCGGCCGCCGAGCTGGCCCTGGGCCGCGGCGCCCGGCTGGTGGGCGAGCTGGAGGCGCTGAGCGCCGAGCACCCGCTGCACGAGCGCCTGGCCGCCCGGCACATCGCCGCGCTCTACGCCGCCGGCCGCCAGGCCGACGCGCTGGCCGCCTACGAGCGCATCCGGGTCCGGCTGGCCGACGCGCTCGGCATCCCGCCCTCGGCGGAGCTGCTCCAGGCCCACCTCGCCGTGCTGCGCGGCGAGCCCGCGCCGGCCGCCGCGCCCGCGCGCACCCGGACCAACCTCCCGGCCGAGGTCACGAGCTTCGTCGGGCGCGCCGCCGAGATCGCCACGATCGGCGCGCGGCTGGAGCGCGGGCGGCTGGTCACGCTCGTCGGGCCGGGCGGCGCCGGCAAGACCCGGCTGTCCCGCGAGGCGGTGGCCGGCTGGGTGGACCGCGTGGCCGACGGCGTGTGGCTCGTCGAGCTCGCGCCGGTGACCGCCGAGGTGGAGATCGTGCCGGCCATCCTCGGCGCGCTCGGCGTGCGCGAGCCCGCGGTGAGCGACCGCCCGCTCGCCCCGCGCGACAGCCTGGAGCGGCTGCTGGACGCGCTGGGCGACCGCGAGGCGATCCTCGTGCTCGACAACTGCGAGCACCTGATCGCCGAGGTGGCCGAACTGGCCGAGCGGCTGCTGGCCGCCTGCCCGCGGCTGCGCATCCTGGCCACCAGCCGCGAGGCGCTGGCGATCGCCGGCGAGAGCATCGTCGCGGTCCCGCCGCTGGCCTCCGAGCCGGCGGTGGAGCTGTTCGCCGACCGCGCGCTCGCTGCCGACCCGGACTTCGTCGTCGACGACGTCGCGCGCGAGATCTGCCGGCGCCTCGACGGCCTGCCGCTGGCGCTCGAGCTGGCCGCGGCGCGGCTGCGCGCTCTCCCGGCCGCCGAGCTGGCCGCCCGCCTGGACGACCGCTTCCGGCTGCTCACCGGCGGCAGCCGCACCGCGCTGCCCCGCCACCGGACGCTGCGCGCCGTGGTCGACTGGAGCTGGGAGCTGCTGTGCGACGACGAGCGCCGGCTCGCCCGCCGGCTGGCCGTCTTCGGCGCGGGCGCCACCGTGGAGAGCGCCGCCGCGGTGGGCGGCGACTTCGACGGGCTGGCCGCGCTGGTCGACCGCTCGCTGCTGCAGATCGTCCCCGGCACCACGCCCGTGCGCTACCGGATGCTCGAGACGATCCGCGAGTACGGCCTCGAGCGCCTGGAGGAGGCGGGCGAGCTGGCGGCCACGCGCGATGCCCACGCCCGCCACTTCGCGGCGCTGGCCGACACGGCCGAGCCCAAGCTGCGCGGCCCCGAGCAGAAACGCTGGTACGCGCTGCTGCAGGCCGAGCGCGAGAACGTGCTGGCCGCGCTGCGCTGGCTGGGCGAGCGCGGCGACGCGCGCGGCGAGGTGCACCTGGCGGTGACCCTGCTGTGGTTCTGGATGCTGTCGGGCAGCCAGAACGAGACGATCGCCTGGCTCGACCTCGCGCTCTCCGTGGAGGGCGAGTCCGACCCCGACGAGCGGGCGATCGCGCAGGGCATCCGCGACATCGCCGCGCTCGCCGCCAAGGGCGACGCCGAGGCGCTGAAGCGGCGGATCGGCGAGCTGGCCGTGGCGCTCGAGGCGCTCGACGACCGCGAGCGCCCGCTGCTCGCCGTGGCCAAGCCGGTGATGGCCATGTTCGCCGGCGACGACGAGCGCGCCGCGCGCAGCGAGCGTGCGGCCTCCGAGCATCCCGACCCGTGGGTGCGCGCCATGCTGCACCTGTTCCGCGCCGGGCGGTCGGAGAACGAGGGCGACGTGGCGGCGATGGCCGGCGAGCTGGCCGCGGCGCGCGAGCGCTTCAGCGCGATCGGCGACGCCTGGGGCCTGGGCATGACGCTGTTCATCGACTCGGGGCGGCTGATGGTCGAGGGCGACCTGGCGGGCGCGCACCGCACGCTCGTGGAGGCGCAGGACGCGCTGCGCGACCTCAACCCGGACACCGGCGACGGGATGCTGGACTTCCGCCTGGCCGACATCGAGCTGCGCCTCGGCGAGATCGAGGCCGCCCGGGCTCGCGCGCGGCGGGCCCGCGACCGGCGCGACCTCGGGCGCGACGACACCGCGTTCGCCCAGGCGCTGATCGCCCGCATCGAGTGGGTGGCGGGCGACCTCGAGGCCGCGCGGGCCGAGCTGGCCGACGCCCGCGAGCGGCTCATCCGCAAGCCGCCGGCGCTGCCCGAGCAGGGCCACGGCCGCGCGCTGGTCGAGGCGCTGCACGCGATCGTCGCGGTCGACCTCGGCGAGCTGGAGGCCGCCGAGGCGAGCGTGGCCGCCGGCCATGAGGCGGCGGTCGCCACCGCGGACATGCCGATCGTCGCCGCCGTGGCCGTGGCCGCCGCCTCCCTGGCGGTGGCGCGCGGGGAGCGCGAAGCGGCGGGCGAGTTGCTCGGCGCCGCGGCCGCGCTCCGCGGGGCCGAGGAGCTCACCAACCACGCGGTGGCGCGGCTGCACGCCGCGGTCCCGGCCGCGGCGTACGCGCGCGGCCGGGCGCTGTCGCGCGAGGCGGCGCTGGAGCGCCTCGCGGCCGCCGCGTCAAGCCCGGCGCCGGTAGGCCCGTAGCGCGAGCGGCACGAACACCACCAGCAGGATGCCCATCCAGGCGAGCGTCCACAGCAGGTCGCTCTGGACCGGCCCGCCGAGCATGAGCCCGCGCAGCGTGTTGACCAGGTGGGTGAGCGGATTGACGTGGGTGAACGACTGCAGCCAGCCCGGCAGCGTGCTCGCCGGCACGAAGATGCTCGTGCCGAACGTCAGCGGGAACATGATCAGGATCACGATCCCCTGCACCGCGCCGGGCGTGCGGGCGAGCATCCCGATCAGCACCGAGATCCAGCTCAGGCACAGCGCGAAGGCGACGACGAGCAGGCAGGCGGCCAGCACCTCGGGCACGCTCGTCTGGGCCCGGAAGCCCAGCACGTAGCCGAAGCCGAGCGTGATCACGCACAGCACGCCGTAGCGCACGACGTCGCCCAGCACGGCGCCGACCAGCGGTGCCGCGCGGGAGATGGGCAGGCTGCGGAAGCGGTCGAAGACGCCCTTCTCGATGTCGGTGTTGAGGTTCACGCCGATCGCCGCGCCGGCGAACGCCACGAGCTGGGCGAGCACGCCGGGCAGCAGGAACTGCAGGTAGTCGTGGCGCGAGCCGTGGGCGACGGCGCCGCCGAAGATGAACGTGAACATCGCCAGGAAGATCACCGGCTGCAGCGTCACGTCGAGGAACGCCTCGGGGTTGCGGGTGACGCCGATGAGGTTGCGCTTGGCCAGCACGAGGCTGTGGCGCAGCGCGCGCAGGTGCGGCCGTCGCATGGTGGTGGGCGGGTCGGCGGCGATGGCGGTCATGCGGCGTCCTTGAGCTCGCGCGTCAGCGTGAAGAACACCTCGTCGAGGCTGGGCAGGTGCAGCGAGAGCTCGGTGACGGCGATGCCGGCGGCGGCGAGCCGCGGGACGACCTCGCCGAGCACGGCGTCGTCGTCCACGGGCACGCTCACCGCGGGGCCGTCCACCGGGCCGCCGACGATCGCCGCCACCTCGGGCAGCCGCGCCGGGTCGAGCGGGCGGACGGTCAGCCGCTGCCCGCCGACGACG
>JAICUS010000320.1 GCA_025935735.1 Solirubrobacteraceae bacterium
GATCGACCGCAGCATCTGGGACGTGCCGTGCTCGGTCGCGCTCCCGTGCGCTACCCAGAACGAGCTGACGGCACGCGATGCCGCCCGCCTGATCGCCAATGGCGTGACGGCCGTGGGCGAGGGCGCGAACATGCCGTGCACGCCCGAGGCGGTCCGGGCGTTTCGCGCAGCCGGAGTCGCCTTCGCGCCCGGCAAGGCGGCGAACGCCGGCGGCGTGGCGGCGAGCGCGCTGGAGATGCAGCAGAACGCCTCGCGCGACTCATGGACCTTCGAGTACAGCGAGCAGCGGCTGCGCACGATCATGGTCGAGATCCACAACCTCTGTCGAGACGCAGCCGCCGAGTACGGGGCGCCGGGCGACTACGTCGCCGGGGCGAACATCGCGGGGTTCACGCGTGTGGCCGACGCGACGATCGCCCTCGGCCTCATTTGACCCCGTCAGTAAGCGGACGGCCCGGAGTGCGTGGAGACGAGCGCGACCGGGCGCCCGGCTGTGCGGACGAGGCCCATCGACACCGAGCCGAAGAGCCCGTACAGCGCGGCCAGCGTCACCACCGGAGGATGGGCCGGCGCCGTCATGGCTCGGTCGCGGGCGCGGCGCGCCGGCCGTGGCGATCGAAGAGTCCGGCCACGCCGTCCAGCGCGTGCAGCATGTCCGGAACCGACGTCCGCAGCCGCTCGTATGTCGCCACGAGCTCCGGGCGGCACTCGACCGGCGCCGGCGGCGGGGCGGCGGGATCGGACAGCTCGGCCACGGCCTCGGCCGGCGACGCCGCGCGGCCGATGCCCACGAGCCCCAGGGCGGCGGCGCCGAGCGCGGTGCCCTCCGCGTCGCCGACGACGCTCAGCGGACGGTCGAGCATCGCGGCCAGCATCTCGCGCCACAGGGGTGAGCGCAGGCCGCCTCCGGTGGCGCGCACGGCGGTCACCGTCTCGATCTGGTCGAGGCTGTCGAGGATCGCGCGCAGCTGGAGGCAGACGCCCTCCAGCGCCGCGCGCACGAGATGGGCGCGCGTGTGCTCGCGGCGCAGTCCGAGGTAGGCGCCGGGCAGGCTGGGGTCCCACAACGGCGCCCGCTCGGCCAGCAGGTAAGGCAGCATGATCAGCCCGTCGCAGCCGGCCGGGACGCTCGCCGCCAGCTCCAGGACCGCGGCGTCGTCCCCGAGGTCGGGAACGAGCGTACGGCCGGCCCAGCGCAGGATGCCGCCGCCGTTGCTGATCGCGCCGCCCACGACCCAGATCGCCTCGGTCAGCGCGTAGCAGAACAGCGTCAGGTCCGGGTCGACCTGCGGCTCGCCGACGGCCATGCGGATCGCGCCGCTGGTGCCCAGTGAGAGCCCGGCGACTCCCGGCGCCATGGCGCCCGTGCCGAGGTTGCCCAGCGGTCCGTCGGCGGCCCCGGTGACAACCGGCGTGCCGGCGGGCAGGCCGGCCTGCGCGGCCGGCGCGGCGGAGAGCGAGAGCGCCGTCGTCGTGGACAGGATCTCGGGCAGCTGCTGCGCCGAGACGCCGGCCAGCGCCAGCGCCTCGGGGCTCCAGGTGCGCGCGGCCATGTCGAGCAGGCCGGTGCCGGACGCCGACGACAGCTCGCCGGCCGGCGCGCCGGTCAGCCACGCCAGGACGTACTCCTTCAGGCCCACCCACCAGCGCGCCTGCCGCAGCGTCCGCGGCTCGTGGCGCCCGAACCACATGAGCTTGGTCAGGGGCGACATGGGATGCGCCGGCACGCCGGTGCGCGCGTGCAGCTCCGCCGCCTGCCGCGAGCGCCGCAGCTCGCGCGCCTCATCGCGGGCGCGGGCGTCGGCCCACGTGATCAGCGGCGTGAGCGGGCGCAGATCGGCGTCGAGCGCCATCAGCCCGTGCATGCCCGCGCTGACCGAGACCGCGAGCACCTCGGCGCGGGCGGCCGCGACGCACTCGGCCAGCGCCCCCGCGGAGGCCTTCAGGATCGCCGCCGGGTCCTGCACCTGCTGGTCGGGCGCGGGCTGGAGCAGCGGATACTCGCGGATCGCCACCGTGCGCCAGGACGTGCCGGGAGCGAACGCCGCGGCCTTGACGCCGGTGGTGCCGACGTCCAAGCCGATGACGACCTGTCCGGGTGCGGGCGCGGTCATCCGCCCGCGAGCTGCTCGCTCTGGCCGATGACCGCCGCCACGACCTGGGCATCGGCGGCCAGCGCCGGGTTCAGGCGCTCGAGCACGCGCGGCACCGCGTCCGCGAGCGGACCTGCGGCGAGGGGCGCGACCTCGGCCGCCCGGGCGTCGGAGACCGGCGCCCCGAGCCCGCGCAGGTGGCAGACCCAGGCGGCGAGCGCGCGCGTGGCGCCCTCGGGCATCCGCCCCTCGGCCCGCTCCATGAGCAGCACCGGCACGATCCGGATCGGCAGCTTCTGCGAGCCGTCGGCGGCGATCCGGTCGAGCCGGTCGTGCATGCGCGCGTTGCCGAAGCGCTCCAGCAGCGCGGAGCGGTACGCGGCGACCTCCTCAGGCGGCTGGTCGAGGTGCGGCGACGCCTCCGCCCACCACTGCTCCACCCACGCCTGGCACGTCTCGTCGGCCGCGGCCTCCGCCACCGTCGTATGCCCGCGGATCGATCCGGCGTAGGCCAGCAGCGAGTGTGCGCCGTTGAGCAGCCACAGCTTGCGGTGCTCGAACGGCGTGATGTCGTCCGCGAACGCGGCGCCGGCGTCCTCCCAGCGCGGACGCCCGGCCGGGAACGTGCCGCTGATGACCCACTCGCTGAACGGCTCGCTGACGACGGGGCAACCGTCGTCGCATCCGGTGGCCTCGCGCACCGCCTGCACATCCTCCGCCGTGGTGCGCGGAGTGATGCGGTCGACCATCGTCGTCGGAAACGTGACCGCCTGCTCGAGCCAGTCGAGCAGCGCGGAGTCGACCCGCTCCGCCAGATCCCGGACGACGCGCCGCGCCATCGCGCCGTTGCCCGCCACGTTGTCGCACGAGACGACCGCCAGCGGGCCGGCATCCGCCCGGCGCCGGGCGGCGATGCCCGCAAGCAGGCGCCCCGGCGCAGTCCGCGGCGGCTCGCCCCCGCGCAGCGCCTCGACGTCCGATCGCACCTCGGGCCGGGCGACGTCCAGCCCGCCGTCGGGGCCCCGCAGATAGCCGGCCTCGGTCACCGTGACGGTCACCGCGGCCACGCCCGGCGTGGTGAAGCAGCCCAGCCACGCCTCGTGATCGGTCCCGGCGCGCGCCCGCGCCAGGCTGCCGACCGGCGCCATGCGATCGCCGTCGCCGGCCCGCGAGATCAGCGTGTAGCACCCGTCCTGCGTGTTGAGCGCGTCGACGAGCCGGCTGGGTCCGCGTCCGCTGAATGCCACGTAGCCCCACTCGCCCGGCGCGCGGCCGGTGTACCAGGCCTGGTGCGCGCGAAAGAAGTTGCCGAGACCGAGGTGGACCAGGCGGACCGGCGGCGCGGCGCCGCTGCGCGACAGCCGCGCGGCGCTCACAGCTTGAAGACCTCGGTCGGGCGCCCGGTGACCAGGTCGACCGCCGTCTCGAGCGCCTCGTCCTCAGTGAGGCGGTGCTCGGCCACCAGCTCGGCGATCCAGCCCGCGTCGACGCGGCGCGACATGTCATGGCGGGCCGGGATCGAGCAGAACGCCCGCGTGTCGTCGATGAACCCCGAGGTCCGCGAGAAGCCGGCGATCTCGGAGACGGCTCGCCGGTAGTTGCGGATCAGCTCCGGCGCGTCGAGGAACCACCACGGCGCGCCCACGTACAGCGACGGATAGAACCCGGCGAGCGGCCCGAGCTCGCGCGACCAGACCGTCTCGTCGAGCGTGAACACGACCAGGTGGAAGCCGGGGCGCGTGCCATAGCGCTCGAGCAGCGGGCGCAGCGCATCGGTGACCTCGATGCGGACCGGCACGTCCGAGCCCGAGTCGGGCCCGAAGCGCGCCGCCGTCGGCCGGTGATGGCCGCGCCGCACCCCGGGGTGCAGGGTCATCACGAGCCCGTCCTCGCACGACATCCGCGCCATCTCGAGCAGCATGTGCCGGCGGAACGCCGTGGCCTCCGCCGCGGTCGCCTCGCGGGCCAGCGCCGCGCGATAGATGCGGGCGGCCTCCGCGGGGGCCAGCGGGTCGGTGCGGACGTCCTCGTGGCTGTGGTCGGCGGAGACGGCGCCGTGCGCGATGAAATGGCGCCGGCGGCCCTCGAGCGCTCGCACGTAGCCGTCATAGGAGGCGGTGTCGGCGTCCGCGACCTCGCCGAGGCGCGCGACGGCGTCCGGCCAGCCGGGTTCCGCCGGCTCGAGGTAGCGGTCGGGGCGGAACGTCGGGATCACCCGGCCCGACCAGGACGGGTCGGCAGCGAGCGCGGCGTGCGCCGACAGGTCGTCGCAGGGGTCGTCGGTGGTCGCCAGCACCTCGATCCGGAAGCGCTCGAACAGCGCGCGCGGCCGATAGGCGTCCTGGGCGAGCCGCTCCGCGAGGTGGTCGTGGATCGCGTCCGCCGTCTGTGCGGACGGGCGCAGCGAGACCTCGAAGATCTCCCCAGCTCGGCCTCCAGCCAGAAGCGCACCGACGTGCCGCGGTACACGTCCCAGTGCGAGCACAGCAGCCGCCACACCCCGCGCGAGCGGTCCTCGGACAGCGGGCCCTCGCCGACGCCGAGCGCGTCCAGGCCGACCCCGGCGGCATGCAGCAGCCGCGTCACGTAGTGATCGGGCGTCACGAACAGCGTCGCCGGATCGGGGAACGGCTCGTCGTCGAGCAGCAGCCGCGGGGGCACATGCCCGTGCGGCGAGATCACCGGCAGGTCGCGGACGGCGCCGTAGATCCGGCGGGCGATCGCGTGCGAGCCTGGGTCGGCCGGCAGCAGCCGGTCGGGGTGCAGCACCAGCCGTTCCTCGTCGGCGGCCACGCCCGTATAGTGCTACATGGCGGCGCGCCACTGGGACGTCGGGTGGCCGCCGTGAGGAAGCGCAGATGACGCAGAGCGCCTCCGCGACGCGCGCAGAGGAGATGGGAGGGCCGGACGGCGTCCTGACCGAGGACGAGATCCGGACGTTCGTGCGCGATCGCCTCGACGCCACGGACCTCGACGGGCGCAGCCTGTGCGTGCTCGTCCCCGACAGCACGCGCAGCGTTCCGCTTGCGCTGCTGATGAGCGCCGTCCACGGCGCCGTGCACGGTCGCGTCACCAAGCTGAACGTGCTCGTCGCGCTCGGCACCCACGAGCGTCGACGCATGCCGCTCATCCGATCCCACGCTGCCGCATCGCAGCTCGCAAGGTTCTTGCGCCCGCGCCTCCACGGGCATCTCCATTCAAGAGCGAACGGCTGCTGCCGGTTCGGACGGCCTACACGGCGCTCGCCTGGGTGATCGTGTTCTTCGCCTTCCACGTCTACTGGTACCTCGGCGGATCGCTCGGGCTCAACGGCGAACTGCCCCCTCTGGCCCCGGATTCGGTGGCCGGGTGGATCGGTGAGGTGCTGACCGGCGCCGCCTGGCCGCTGGGCGTGTGGGTCTGCCTGTCGATCGCTCGCGGATGGCCGCGCGGGAGGATGCGACGCGCCGCCGCGATCATCGTCTGGCTCGCCTGCACGGCGCTCGTCGTCCGCGGTGCCGCCGGGCTCATCGACGACCTGACGCGCGCGGTCGGCCTGTTGCCCGACGGGATCACCGGCCTCTCACGCGAGCAGACGATGGGCGCGGAGTACTACCGGTCCGCGTCCGCCATCTGGTCAGGCAACGTCACCGACGCCTATTTCCTGGCCGGCGGAGTCCTCTTCGGCCTGCTGGGCCGGCGCTACCGCCCCGCCTCGGCCCGCGACACGGGACGCGTGCGGCTGGCCGGTCGTCCCGCGACCGTGGGGCGATGATCCGGCGCGATGGCCCGCGTCACGACGCGCGAGTTCGGGTGGTTTCCGCGCATGGCGGGAAGGCTGCTGATCGCGGTCGGCGAGGCCGCCGGCAGCGCCGGCGAGCTGCCGAGGGGCGTACGAGCGCTGATCGAGCGCTACGGCCTGCCGGTCACCGCCTTCGCCGTCGGCGAATAGCGTCGCGAAGCGTCCGGACGGGCTGCCCGAGTGCGTCGACGCGCTGATCGTCGGTGCCGGTCCGGCCGGGCTGGTGCTGGCGGCGCAGCTCGCGGAGTTCCCCGAGATCCGCACCGCGGTCGTGGAGCGCCGGGACGGTCCCCGCGCGGTCGGGCAGGCCGACGGGGTCGCGTGCGGCACCGTGGAGATGTTCGAGGCGTTCGGGCTGGCCGATCGGCTGGTCGAGGAGGCCTACTGGGTCAACGAGGTCACCTTCTGGCGGCCCGACCCGGAGGACCCGGCGAAGATCGCCCGCGCCCGGTCGACGCCGTTCTACGGGCTCCAGGTGACCGGCGTGGTCGTCGATGACGTGCCCGACCACCCGGTGGCGGTGACGCTCGGCGACGCGGGGAGCATCCGGGCCCGATACGTCGTGGGCTGCGGCGGCGCGCGCAGCCCCGTCCGCAGGACGATCGGCCGCGAGCTGACCGGCGACGTCGTGGGCGTGGACGCCCGACCCAGGTTGGAGAACAGCCGCTCCAAGCGGGTCTGCGGCTCCTCGTCGATGTCGTCGATGGCATCCTTGGGGAGCCTGGACCGCCGCGCGGCGTCGTCACGCAGCTTGCGGTCCAGGAGCGGCACGCCGAGCCGCTCGGCCAACCCCCGCGACACCGTACCCGTTCCGAACAGCATCGAGCGACCGGGAACGGGGGCCATCCCGCTCGGCGGTGTTGCCCGACCTGGTCGTGCGCGGGCTCGGACCGGAGCCGTTGGCCGCCTATCCGGCGCTTCGCCCCGGACGAATACCCGGCACGCTTGCTGTGGTGGCTCGGCGATTGGCTGGTCTACGCCCCCTGCATCGGGCCGAGCGAGGTGGGCTCGATTCGAGCAACGGGCTCAGACCATGCCGTAGAAGCGGATGGTCACCCGTCCTCTGTGGCACGTGTGACGGCTGGCGTAGATGTCTCCGTCCTCGTTGCGCCAGTAGTGGATGCGGCATGCGTAGCCGGCGACGTGGTGCGGCATA
>JAICUS010000016.1 GCA_025935735.1 Solirubrobacteraceae bacterium
CCGGCGGCTGTGCGAGCCGACGTGCGGCTTGTGCAGCGTCGCGGCGTGGATGACGGCGTCGGCGCCGTCCAGCGCCCGGCGCACGACCGCGCGGTCGGCGAGATCGCCCACCACCCGCGTGTAGGGGCCGGGCAGCAGGTCCACGCCGACCGCGTCGCCCAGGACCCGCATCAGCCCCTCGCCGAGGTGGCCCGAGCTGCCGGTCACCAGCACGGTCATACGTACAACCTACCGCTCGCGCACGAACCCGGCGATCAGCTCCGCGGTCCGCTGCGGCTGGTCGACCGGCACGAACGTCAGCGCGTCGTCGATCCGCTCCAGGCGCGCCCCGGGGATCTCGGCCGCGAGCCGCTCGGCGTAGCGCAGCTTGAAGAAGCGATCCTCGGGCGCCCAGGCGATCAGCACCGGACGGCCGAACGAGCGCAGCCGCGCGGCGGCCTCCAGCGTCTGGCGCTTGGAGATCCCGCGCAGGACCTTCATCGCGTCCCGCCGCGCCGGCCGGCTGGCCAGCGCGGCGCGGATCCAGCCCTGGGCCAGCGCGTCGTCCGGGCGCTTCATCAGCCACCCGAACGCCATCGGGCTGAGCCGCAGCGGCCGCAGGCGCATGCCGTGCAGGACGGCGTCGAAGACCAGCGGCGCGTGCGCGAGGACCTGCAGCGGCTTGAACATCGGCGGCAGGAAGTTCTCGTAGGCGTCGCACGGCGTGAGCACGAGCCGGCCGACTCGCTCGGGGTGGCCGGCGGCGACGAGCTGCGCGATCGCCCCGCCGGTGTCGTTGCCGACCAGCGTCACGTCGTCGAGGTCGAGCGCGGCCAGCAGGTCGGCGACGAGCCGGGCGACGTCGGGCGGCGCCAGCGGCGCGCCGGCCGCGAGCGGGAGGCGGTGGCAGCCGAGGGGGAGCTCGGGCACGATCACGCGGTGCTCGCGCGCGAGCAGCGGCACGACCGCGTTCCACAGCGAGCCGTTCACGAGCAGGCCGTGCAGCAGCACGACCGGCGGGCCGGAGCCGGCGTCGTGATACTCGACCTGGCCCGGGGGGAGCGAGACGGTGGGCATGGCGCAACAGCTAACACCACCGGCGTTCGCTACAACCGGTGCCGTGCCCCGCCGCAGCGCCGGCATCCTCCTGCACCGCCGCGGCCCGGCCGGCGTCGAGGTGCTGCTCGTCCATCCCGGCGGCCCGTTCTGGGCCTCCAAGGACGCCGGCGCGTGGTCGATTCCCAAGGGCGAGCACGACGGCGGCGAGGACGCGCGGGCGTGCGCGCTGCGGGAGTTCGAGGAGGAGACGGGCAGCGCGCCCGACGCGGGCGAGCTGACCGACCTCGGCTCGGTCCGGCAGAAGAGCGGCAAGCTCGTCCAGGCGTGGGCGCTGGAGGGCGATCTCGACCCCGAGGCCGTGCGCAGCAACAGCTTCGAGATGGAGTGGCCGCCGCGCTCGGGCCGGCGGCAGACGTTCCCGGAGGTCGACCGCGCCGGCTGGTTCGGGATCGACGCGGCCCGGGAGAAGATCAACCCGGCGCAGGCGGCCTTTCTCGACCGCCTGCGCGAATTGGGTTAGCGGCAGGGCTCGCCGCGCAGCCCCGGGCAGGGCGGCAGCGGCGTGGGCACGGCGACGCCCGGCACGACCGGCAGCGCCAGGCGCGCGCGCGAGACCTGCACCCGGCCCGAGCCGACCGTCTCGGCGAACGACCAGGTGGGCTGGTCGCCGCCGGGCGCGGAGATCGTCACGCGGATGCTCGAGCCGGCCCGGTAGGCGTGGCCCTGGTAGTAGAGCGGGATGGTCAGCGCGGTGAAGCGCCCGCGCGGGAGCGGCGCGACGTCGCGGCGGCGGTTGCCGCGGCGCTCGCTCGCCCGCAGCCAGCCGCTCTGCACGTACGTCTCGTGCCCGTCGGGGCGGACCTCGGTGACCGTGGCCTGCAGGTCGACGTCGCGCGTCGGCGCCTTGACCGACAGGCGCACCGACCCGGCGCCGACCACGACGGTGCTCTCGGTCAGCGGCGCGGTCGTGTAGCTCAGCGCCGTGCCGGCCGCGGGCGGCGTCCAGTGGTAGGCCGGCGAGGCCGTCCACAGCCCGCCCGGACCGGTGTCGCCGCCGCTGAAGCTCGTCCCGCGCCGCTGCCAGGTGAACTCGCCCGGCCCCCACGACCACGTGCGGTCGGCCGTGCCGGGCGCCGGGAGGCTCGCGAACGACTGCTCGAAGCCCGCGAACGGCGCGCCCGGGGCGCTGCCGGCCCCGTTGTC
Source organism: Solirubrobacteraceae bacterium (assembly GCA_025935735.1). The sequence continues at coordinate 2,242 of JAICUS010000016.1, forward strand.
GAACAGGATCCGCACCCGCGGCAGCGCCTGGAACGCCGCCAGCGCCGCGTCGTAGGAGCCGGCCTGCTGGATCGGGTCCTCCGGCAGCGTCACGCCCTGGACGCCCATCAGCGCCGCGTACACCGTCGGCGCCGCGGCCCGCGCCGCGGCCGGCAGCACCGGCGCCCGGTGCGCCACATACAGCGACAGGAAGTCGAACCAGCGGTTGAACGTCGCCGGGTCCAGCGAGTCGGTGTGGACGCCGTTGGTGAACGTGAACCACTTGCGCGCCGTGCCCGTGAAGTGGCGGACCAGGTTCGGGCAGTGGCCGCCGGTCTGCTCGTCGGTGAACTGGCAGGCCAGGAACACCGGCACGTCGATCTTGTGCACGAACGTGACCGGCGCGAGCGGCGCGGCCACCTTCTTGACGTAGTAGCGGTTCGCCCGCAGCTTGCGGAGGAGGTTCGGCGCCTGCGCGTGCAGCGCCTGGTTGGCCTTGCACACCTTGTCGCCGCCCTCGATGCGCTTCTGCGCCCACGGCTCGCCGCTCGGCGCCGGCCGCGCGTCGTGCGCGCGGTCGCGGCCCCAGGGCAGCGCGAAGCCGGTGTTGAGGATCCCGCCGGGGTAGAGCGTCGTCGCCGTGTCGTCGATCACCGACAGCGGCGCGATCGCCGCCAGGTGCGGCGGCCGCGTCTGCGCGACGAACAGCTGCGAGATGCCGCCGTAGGAGATGCCCATCATCCCCACGCGCCCGCCGAGCACCCACGGCTGGCGCGCGACGGTCTCGATCACGTCGTAGCCGTCGAGCGACTGCAGCGGCTCGAAGTAGTCGAACGCGCCGCCCGAGCAGCCGGTGCCGCGCATGTTCACGTCGACCACGGCGAAGCCGAGCAGGTTGGCGATCGGCGCGATCGAGGACTGCGGCCCGTCCGGGTCGGCGTAGCCGTAGCCCGCGTACTCGACGACGGTCGGGTACGGCCCCGGGCCGGCGGGGAGCCGGACGTCGATGGCCAGCCGCGTCCCGTCGCGCGTGGTCAGGTAGCCGTAGCCGCTCGCCGGGATCTTCTGCCGGTAGACGCGCGTGCTCGGCGGCGCCGAGCGGTCCGACAGCACCTTCACGGCCCGCGAGCCGTTCACGCGGTAGGCCCCGCCGGGCTTGACGCCGCGGAAGATCGCGCCGCCGAGCTTTCCCGCGCGCGTGCGCGCGACACGCTTTCCATGGCGGGTGAGGGTCAGGTGGGCGCCCTTGTGGGCGCCCGTGACGTAGACCTGCTGCGCGCTGCCGCGCACGGTCATGCGCGCCGCGGCGGGCGCGCACGGCAGCACCAGCAGCGCGGCCAGCGCGAGCAGGCAGCGTTTCATCAGGCGATGGCCGGGATGTTGTCGGGCAGCTTGTCCAGCGCCGCCCGCATCTCGTCCTCGTCGAAGTCCGGGTCCTCGAGCTCGCCGGCCAGGAACGCGTCGTAGGCCGACAGGTCGAAATGGCCGTGGCCGCAGAGCCCGAACAGGATCGTCCGCTCCTCGCCGGCCTGCTTGGCCGCCTCGGCCTCCTCGACCACCGCGCGGATCGCGTGCGCCGGCTCGGGCGCCGGGATGATCCCCTCGGTGCGGGCGAACTGCACCGCGGCCTCGAACGTCTCGTTCTGCTTGTAGGCGCGCGCCTCGACGACGCCCGCCTTCACCAGCCCGCAGACCATCGGCGAGTCGCCGTGATAGCGCAGGCCGCCGGCGTGCACGGGCGGCGGGACGAAGTCGTGGCCCAGCGTGTACATCGGCATCAGCGGCGTCAGCCCGGCCGTGTCGCCGAAGTCGTAGGCGTAGACGCCGCGGGTGAGCGTCGGGCAGGCCGCGGGCTCGGCGGCCACGATGCGGATCTTGTGCTCGCCCCGCAGCACGCCGCGCAGGAACGGGAACGTCAGCCCGCCGAAGTTCGAGCCGCCGCCCACGCAGCCGATGATCACGTCCGGGAACGCGTCGGCCATCTCCAGCTGGAGCATCGCCTCCTGGCCGATCACGGTCTGGTGCAGCAGCACGTGGTTGAGCACCGAGCCGAGCGAGTAGTTGCAGCGCTCGTCCTGCGCGGCCACCTCGACGGCCTCCGAGATCGCGATGCCCAGCGAGCCGGTCGGGTGCGCGGACTGCGCCTTGCCGGACTCCGTGAGGTCGCTCGGGGAGCGGTGCACGGTCGCGCCCCAGGCCTGCATCATCGAGCGCCGGTAGGGCTTCTGGTCGTAGCTGGAGCCGACCATGAACACCTCGCACTCCAGCCCGAACAGCGAGCAGGCGAACGCGAGCGAGGAGCCCCACTGGCCGGCGCCGGTCTCCGTCGAGAGCTTCTTGATGCCGGCCTGCGCGTTCTCGTAGGCCTGCGGGACCGCGGTGTTGGGCTTGTGCGAGCCGGCCGGCGAGACGCCCTCGTACTTGTAGAAGATCTTGGCCGGGGTGTCGAGCGCCTGCTCCAGCCGGCGGGCGCGGAACAGCGGCGTCGGGCGCCACAGCCGGTAGGCGTCGCGCACCGGGTCGGGGATGGCGATCTCCGGCTCCGGCGAGACCTCCTGCATGATCAGCGCCATCGGGAAGATCGGCGTGAGGTCGGGCGGGCCGGCCGGCTGGCCGGTCTGCGGGTTCAGCGGCGGCAGCGGCTCGCCGGGCAGGTCGGGCAGGAGGTTGACCCAGTGCGTCGGGATCGCGTCCTCGCCCAGGACGTACTTCGTCGGCTCGGTCATGAGCGCGATCCTACGCTGCGCGCTGTGCGGCGCGGCGCCGGAAGAGGAGGTGGGTCGCCGCGCTGGTCAGGCGCGGCGACCCGAAGGCTTCCGGCCAGGGGACGTCGGGGAGGAGGAGAGGATCGTCCTGGGGCCGGAGCGGGGAGAGAAGCGGCCCTTCCCTGGGCCTTGTCCGATTCCGTAGCAGGGAACGAACAGGATGCTGTCACCCGTGGGGCCAGGCCGAGATACGGCTTACAGGCGAACGATGGTGTGGCCAGCCGCACCGCGGCTCCGTCTACGTTACGCAGGTGAGCATCGCCGAAGGCGCGCCCCCGGAGGCGCAGGGCTTCACGGCCGCCCAGAGGCCGCGTGCCTGGTGGTGGCTCGTGGCCGCCAGCGCGCTCGTTCTGGTGCTCATCGCGGGCGTGCTCACGGCCTGGTGGGCGACCACCCGGGAGACCCGCACGTCGACCTATGACGTGCTCGGCGACCTGGCCGGGATCACGCTCGACCTGCAGGACGCCGACGTGCAGATCGACGGCGGCAGCGCGGCCGTCGAGGTGCGCAAGGTCGACCGCTTCGCGTTCGGGCGCCCGTCGAGCGAGCGGCGCTCGGTGCGCGACGGCGTGCTCACGCTCGTGTCGCGCTGCCCCGACCAGGTGCTCGGGAGCTGCCGCACGGCCTACCGGCTGACCGTCCCCGACAACGTCCCCGTGACCGTGCGCACCTCCAGCGGCGCCGTGCGGCTCACCGGCGTGCGCGCGTCGGTGAAGGTGAACACCGGCTCGGGCGCCATCTCGGCCACGCGCTTCTGCGGCCACTCGCTCGCGGCGGTGTCCGACGCCGGCGCGGTCAGCGCGGCCGCCGAGTGCTCGGTCGAGCAGCTCACGCTGCGCTCGCGCAGCGGCAACGTGACCGCGGTCGTGCCCGCCGGGCGCTACCGGGTGGACGCGGAGAGCGACTCGGGGACCCGCCGCGTGCGCGGCGTGACCGACGCCGACGACGCGCTCTTCCAGGTCCAGGCGCTGAGCACGAGCGGGAACGTGTCCGTCGACGGCGCCGCGTCATGACCGCCGCGCTGGACCTCTCCCACCACCTGCGCGCCGCGCGCCGGGCGCTGCTCTACCTCGCCGCCGGGCTCTTCCAAGGCGCCGCGTACCTGGTGGTGGTCGGCGGCGGGCTCGTCCTCGGGATCCTGCTCGCGCCGCTGTGGATCGGCGGCCCGCTGCTGCTGACCACGGCGCGGATGGCCTGGCGGCTCGGCGAGCGCGAGCGCCGGCAGGCCAACCGGCTGCTCGAGACGCACCTGCCGCCGGTGCCGCGCCCGGCGCCGCGCCGCGGCTCGCCCTGGCAGCGGCTGTCGGCCGAGAGCGGGGGGAAGACGTTCTGGCGCCTGGTGGCGATACTGGCGCTCAAGCTGCCCGCCGCCGTCGCCGGGCTCGCGTTCGCCGGCGTGCCCGCGGCGCTCGCGGTGGCGCTGGCCGGCCTCGGGCTGAGCGGCCTCGCCGACGACCCGGGCCGCTACGTCGGGCCCTGGACGCTCGGGCCGGCGCTCGGCGTCGTGCTGTGCCTGCTCGCGTTCCCCGCGGCCGTGCTGGCCATCGCCGCGCTGGAGGCCGCCGGGGCCGGCGCGCGGGCGCTCGCGCTGCGGCTGCTGCGCTCGCGCATGCCCGAGGCGGGCCCGGTGCGCGAGCTGCTGGCCGAGCGCCTGGGCGACCGCTCGCTGAACATCGCCTACTGGCTGCCGGAGCGCGAGATCTTCGTCGACGACCGCGGGCGTCCCGTGAAGCTGCCGGAGCCCGGCTCCGGCCGCACCTGGACCGCCGTCGACCACGAGGGCGCGCGCGTCGCGGCGATCGTCCACGACGCCGAGCTCGACGCATCGCCGGAGCTCGTCACCGCCGCCGCCTCGGCCGCCGCGCTGGCCATCGACAACGAGCGCCTGAAGGCCGAGCTGCGCGCCCGGGTGGAGGAGCTGCGGGTGTCGCGCCTGCGGATCGTCGAGGCGGCCGACGACGCGCGCCGGCGGATCGAGCGCGACCTGCACGACGGCGCCCAGCAGCAGCTCGTCAGCCTCGCGCTGGACCTGCGCATGCTCAAGGCGCGCCTCGGCGACAGCGGGCTGGCCGGCACCGTCGAGTCGCTGGGCTCCAAGCTGGCCGACGCCCTGGCCGAGTTGCGCGAGCTGGCCCGCGGCATCCACCCGGCGATCCTGTCCGAGCGGGGCATCGGCGCGGCGCTGGAGGCGCTGGTGGCGCGGGCGCCGCTGGACGTCGACGTGCGCGTGGACCTGGACGAGCGCCTGCCCGCACCGGTCGAGGCGGCCGCGTACTTCGTGGTGGCCGAGGGGCTGACCAACGTCGTCCGCTACGCCGAGACGCGCCGCTCGGCCGTGCGGGTCACGCGCGTCGGGGGCGAGGTCGAGGTCGTGGTGAGCGACGACGGCATCGGCGGCGCGACGGTCGAGGGCGGCACCGGCCTGCGCGGGCTGATCGACCGCCTGGCCGTGCTCGACGGCCGGCTGGCGCTGAGCAGCCCGCCCGGCGGCGGCACCCGCCTGGAGGCGCACATCCCCTGCATGCCGGGCTCGCTGGTGGCCGAGGCCGCGGCGCCGCGGCCCGCCGCGCCGGAGATGCCCGAGCCCTTCCCCGGCCCGGCGCAGGATGTGCCCGCGCCCGCGGCCCCGCCGGAGGCGCACGCGTGAGGCGCGCCGGACTCCTCGCCCTGCTCGTCCTGCTGGCCGGCTGCGGCAAGACCGTCGAGGTCCGCGAGCCCGACCTCGTGGTGCGCGGCGACGCGATGGCCGCGCGGCCGTCGCCGGACGCCCGCGCGCGCGGGCTGCAGATCCACTCGACGCGGATCGTCGTGGTCACCCACGGGCAGGCGTCGGATCCGTTCTGGGCGACCGTCAAGCGCGGCGGCGACGACGCGGCGCGCCAGACGGGCGTCGCCGTCTCCTATCGCGCTCCGGACACCGACGACCTGCAGGCGATGAAGCGGCTCGTCGAGGGGGCGATCGCCGACCGGCCGGACGGGCTGGTGGTCTCGCTGCCCGACGCCAAGGTCCTCGGCCCGGCGATCGAGGAGGCCGAGCGGGCCGGCATCCCCGTGGTCACCATCAACTCGGGCAGCGACGAGTACAAGCGCCTCGGCGTGCTCGCCCACGTCGGCCAGCCCGAGTATCAGGCGGGCGTCGGGGCCGGTGAGCGGATGGCTGCGGCGGGCGTCCGCCGCGCCGCCTGCGTGGACCACGAGGCGGGCAACGCCGGCCTCGCCGCCCGCTGCCGCGGGTTCGCCGCCGGCATGCGCCGCCACGGCGGCACGTCGAAGGTCGTGATGGTGCGCCTGCAGGACCTCGCCGGCACGCGCCGGACGCTCTCCCAGGTGGTCGCCTCCGGCCGCTACGACGGGATCATGACCCTCGGCCCCGCAGGGGCGATCCCCGCGCTGGCCGCGCTGAACGCCGGCGGGCTGGCCGAGCGGATCAAGCTGGCCACGTTCGACCTCTCGCCCGAGGTGCTCGAGGCGGTCCGCCGCGGCCGGATGCGGTTCGCGGTCGACCAGCAGCCCTACCTGCAGGGCTACCTGCCGGTGATCATGCTCTCCGAGGAGGTCAAGCACGGGATCTTCCCCGCCAAGGGCGAGCTGATCCGCACCGGCCCGCACTTCGTGACCAAGGCCACGGCCGACCAGGCGATGCGGCTCAGCGCGCAGGGGATCCGTTGACATAAGGCTCCAGGCCCTCGCGGGCCCGGGCGATCGCCCAGTCGTGGTTCCAGCGCAGCGCCGGCCGCAGCAGCGGCGTGAGCGCGCGCAGCAGCGGGCGGTCGGCGTGCACGCGCCAGTCGAAGCGCACGTGGGTGCCCGCGCCGGCCGGCGTGAGCGTCCACACGCCGCGCCCGCGCAGGTCGCCGTCGGTCTCGCCCTCGATCAGCCGCGGGCGCTCGAGCCGGACGGTGGTGGTGCGCGTGCGCAGGTGGTAGGGCAGCCGGCCCTTGAAGTGCTGGCGGCTGACCTTGCCCACCGCGGGCGGGCCGTCGTCGGCGTCCACGTCGATGTACACCGGCCGCCACCAGCGCGGGTAGCTGCGGGCGTCGGCCAGCGCGTCGAACACGGCCTCCGGCGGCGCGGCGACGTCCCACTCGTCCACGAAATCGTACGGGCGCCCGGCGCGCAGGACCGCCCGGGCGAGCGCCTGCTGGACGCGCAGCGGCGGCCGGGCGGCATGGCCCTGCTCGCCGTAGTCCAGCACCAGCCGCGCGGCCGACGACGGACGCGGGTAGCCGAACCGGTTGTAGTCGAGCTCCGCCAGGCGCGCGAGGAAGCCCTCAATGGCGCCGGCGGGCCGCACGGTCACGCGGATGTGGCCGGGGCCGTCGCCGTAGGGAAGCTGCGTATGCGGCGTGTCGGGCGGGATCTCGATCGAGTCGCCGGGGCGCAGGACGCGCGTGCGGCCGTGGAGCCCGACCTTCATCGCGCCGGCGATCACCTCGTGGCGCTCGGTCTGCCCGCGGTGCACGTGCGCGGCGCGGATGAAGCCCCGCGGCCGGCCGATCACGTCGACCTGCACGTACTCGCCGCCGGTCGACTCCGCGGTCGCCCGGAACTCGAACCGCAGCCCGATCTCGGGCGCCTCCACCACGTCTCCCGGCTTGGCCATCGTCTCCTCCTGAGGTCCGTTTCGCACCTCCTTGCGCACGAGGGGCCCGCTTGGATGACACACTTCGCGCGACATGGGCGACGAGGTCGTCGCAACGAAGTTCACCCGCGAGGACCGGCAGCGCTACCGCGACAAGGTCAAGCGTTGCCTCGACGTGTTCGCGCGGATGCTGCGCGAGGCCCGGTTCGACCCCGACCGGCGCTCGATCGGCCTGGAGATCGAGCTCAACCTCACCGAGGAGACCGGCGACCCGGCGATGGCCAACGCCCACGTGCTCGAGCTGATCGCCGACGACGACTTCCAGACCGAGCTCGCGCAGTTCAACATCGAGATCAACATCGCGCCGCAGAAGCTCGAGGGGACGGTGTTCTCGCAGCTCGAGACGGCGATCCGGCGCGACCTCAACCACGCCGAGGAGCAGGCCCGCAAGGCCCACGCGCACATGATGATCATCGGCATCCTGCCGACGCTCACCGAGCACCTGCTCAACGGCGCGGCGCTGTCGGCCAACCCGCGCTACGCGCTGATCAACGAGCAGGTCTTCGCCGCCCGCGGGGAGGATCTGCACATCGCCATCAACGGCGTCGAGCGGCTGGTCATGTACGCCGACACGGTCGCGCCCGAGGCGGCCTGCACGAGCGTCCAGCTGCACCAGATGGTCGACCCGGCGGCGTTCGGCGCGCACTGGAACGCGGCCCAGGCGATCGCCGGCATCCAGCTCGCGCTCGGGGCCAACTCGCCGTTCTTCTTCCAGCGCGAGCTGTGGCGCGAGACCCGCATCCCGCTGTTCGAGCAGTCCACCGACACGCGCCCGGAGGAGCTCAAGGCCCAGGGAGTGCGCCCGCGCGTCTGGTTCGGCGAGCGCTGGATCACCTCGATCTTCGACCTCTTCGAGGAGAACGTCCGCTACTTCCCGGCGCTGCTGCCGGTGGTCGAGGACGAGGACCCGATGGAGGTGCTGGAGGCCGGCGGCGCGCCGCGGCTGCAGGAGCTGCGGCTGCACAACGGCACGATCTACCGCTGGAACCGCCCGATCTACCAGGTGGTGCGCGACCGCCCGCACCTGCGGGTGGAGAACCGGGTGCTGCCCGCCGGCCCGACGATCGTCGACACGCTGGCCAACGCCGCCTTCTACTACGGGCTGGTGCGCGTGCTGGTGGAGGACGAGCGGCCGATCTGGTCGCAGATGTCGTTCTCGGCGGCCGAGGAGAACTTCCACATGGGCGCGCGCGACGGCATCGACGCGCGCGTGTACTGGCCGGGGCTGGGCGAGGTGCCGGCGGCCGAGCTGGTCCTGCGCCGGCTGCTGCCGATGGCCCGCGACGGCCTGGCGCGCTGGGGCGTCGCCGCCGCCGACGCCGACCGGCTGCTGGAGATCGTCGAGCGCCGCTGCGTCGGGCTGACCAACGGCGCCGCCTGGCAGGTCGCCGCCTTCCACCGCCTCTACGAGCGGCTCGACCGCGGCGACGCGCTGCGCGAGATGACCGTGCGCTACCGGGAGCACATGCACTCCAACGAGCCCGTGCACAGCTGGCCGTTGCCTTAGTCTGCGGTCGGTGCCCGCGGTAGGCGTCGAGAACCTGGTCAAGCGCTACCCGAAGGCGCCCGTCAACGCGGTGGACGGGATCTCGTTCGCCGTCGAGGCCGGAGGGGTGTTCGGGCTGCTCGGGCCCAACGGCGCCGGCAAGACGACGACCGTGGGGATGCTGACGACGCGCATCCGGCCGACATCCGGGACCGCGCGGGTGGGCGGCGTGGACGTGATGGCCGACCCGGTGCACGCGCGGGCCCGGCTCGCGGTCGTGCCGCAGCGCTCCAACCTCGACCGGGCGATCTCCATCCGCCGCAATCTCACCTTCCACGCCGCCTACCACGGGGTGCCCGAGGCGGAGGCGGCGGCGCGCGCGGACGAGCTGCTGGAGATGTTCGGGCTCAGCGAGCGGGGCGACACCAAGCCCGACATGTTCTCCGGCGGGCAGGCGCAGCGGGTGATGATCGCCCGTGCGCTGATGCACGAGCCGCAGGTGCTGTTCCTCGACGAGCCGACGACCGGGCTGGACCCGGCGGCGCGGCTGTTCGTGTGGGACCGCCTGCAGGAGCTGCGTGGGCGCGGGGTGACGCTGTTCCTCACCACGCACGACATGCACGAGGCGGCCAAGCTCGCCGACCGCGTCGGGATCATGGATCACGGCCACCTGCTGGCGCTGGACACGCCGGACGCGCTGATGCGCTCCCTGCCGGGCTCGACGACCCTGGAGGTGTCGACGAGCGCCGTGCGGGACGGGGCGCGCGAGTAGCTGGTGGGCGCGCTGGCCGGGCTGCCGGACGTCGAGCGGGCCGAGCCGTTCGACGACCAAGGCGCGCTGCGCGTGCGGCTCTACCTGACCGGCGAGCCGCCCGCGCTGGTCGCCCCGGCGGCCGCCGTGCTGGCCGAGCAGGGGCTGCCGCTGCACGACGTCGGCTTCGGCGCGCCGACGCTGGAGGACGTGTTCATCCACCTGACCGGGAGGGCGCTGCGATGAGCGCGACGGCACCGTCGCTCGCCCGGCCGAGCCAGGGCCGGGCCTTCATGGCCGTGCTGCGGCGCGACCTCTACGTCACCGGCAAGGAGTTCTTGGTCTTCCTCGCCCAGGTGATCCTGCAGCCGCTGTTCCTGCTGTTCGTGTTCGGCAAGGTCCTGGGCAGCCTCGGCTACACCCAGAACAACTACGCGCACCTGCTGTTCCCGGGGCTGCTCGCGCTGACCGGCGTCATCACCGGCATGCAGTCGCTGGCCTTCCCGCTGGTGCTCGAGTTCGGCTGGACCAAGGAGATCGAGGACCGGCTGCTGGCGCCGATGTCCACCGCGCTCGTGGCCGCCGAGAAGGTGATCTTCGCCACGCTGCGGGCGATCGCGGCGACCGTGATCATGTTCCCCGTCGGGATCCTCGTGCTCGGCTCGATCCCGTGGCGCGCGAGCGGCGTGCCGCTGCTGATCCTGATCATCATCCTGGGCGCGCTGCTCGGCGCCGCGCTGGGGCTGGTGCTGGGCACGCTGGTCGTGCCCCAGCGGATCAACATCGTCTTCTCGCTGGTGTTCACGCCGCTGCTGTTCACCGGCTGCAGCCAGTACCCGTGGCCGTCGCTGGACCGCCTGCGCTGGTTCCAGGTCGTGACCGCGCTGAACCCGATGACCTACGTCTCGGAGGGGATGCGCGCCGCGCTCGTGCCCAGCGTCCCGCACATCGCGCCCTGGGTCTGCATCGTGGTGCTGGTGTGCTCGCTGGCGGTGCTGCTGACGATCGGCGTGCGGGGCTTCTACCGCCGCGCCATCGATTGAAGAGGAGTGGCCGCCGCGCTGGTCAGGCGCGGCGGCCGGTATTCGGGGGGCCGGCGAGCGTCGGGGTGGAGGGAAGGACTACCCGGGGGCCTTGTCCGTCTTCGAGGTGGTCAGCCTCTGTGAGGTGCAGTCTGCGCGAGGCCGCGCAGCGCTGCTATCGCTCGCGGGGGTGAATCGGATCACCCCTCGGGCAGGCCGAGCAGCAGCTCGCGCAGCAGCCCGGCCAGCCGCTCGCGCTCGTCCGGGGCGAGCGCGGCCAGCAGGCGATCCTCGTTGGCCAGGTGGTCCGGGGTGAGCCCGTCGATCAGCCTGCGGCCCTTGTCCGTGAGCGCGATCAGCGTCCCGCGCCGGTCCCCGGGGTCGGGCTCGCGGACGACCAGCCCGGCCCGCTCGAGCCGGTCGAGCCGCTTCGTCGTCCCGCTCGAGGTGAGCATGAGCGTGCTCGTGAGGTCGGTCGGCCGCATCCGGAAGGGCGGCCCGTTGCGCCGCAGGGTGGCCAGCAGGTCGTGCCAGCCGGGCTCGAGCCCGTGGGCCTTGTAGACCGGCTCCAGCCGCCGCTCCAGCTCCCGCGCGAGCCGCGAGATCCGGCCGACGACGCCGATCGGCGAGTGGTCCAGGTCCGGTCGCTCGCGGCGCCACTGGGCGAGGATCTCGTCGACGCCGTCGTGCTCCACGCGCGGAGCCTACGCGGCGAGAACGGCACCCACGGTTACCTTCCTCAGAACTTGTTTCCTAGGAAGAAGTACGCTAGGATGCAAAGCATGTTCAGCACGCGACTCTTTCCCCGCCTCCCCCGCCGCCGCCGGCTGGTGCGCCCCTCCCGCGAGCCCGCTCCGCAGCCGCGCATCCGCTACCCCTGAGAGCGCTCCGGGACGTAGTGGCGCTCGCCGCGCGCCGGGTCGATCCAGACGCGCATGACTCGCCGGGTCGTGGGGTCCATGAAGCGCTCCTTCGTGGGCAGCCAGCCCGGCTGGGCCGCGTCGGACTCGCCGTGGCGGCGGCCCCAGCGGCGCTTGCGCTCCGGCTGGGGGTCCAGCGGCGGCAGGCCGTCCAGGGCGCCGTCCGCGTCGCCGCCGTAGGCGAGGTCGAGCCGGCGCGACAGCTCGTCGGCGTCGATCCGGTCCTCGGTGTAGTGGCGGCCCAGCGCCGCCGCGGCCGCCTCGCCGCGGGCGTCGGTCACGAGGCGGGCTCGACCCTGACCGCGGTCCCGTAGGCCACGATCTCGGTCAAGGACTGGCCGACCTCAGAGGTGTCGAACCGCATCGCGACGATGGCGTTGGCCCCCAGCAGCTGCGCGTTCTGCACGAGCCGGTCCAGCGCGTGGCGGCGCGAGTCCTCCAGCAGCTCCGTGTACTCGCTGATCTCGCCCTGGCGCAGCGCCTTGATGCCCGCCGTGAAGCCCTTGGCGAAGCCCACGCTGCGCACCACCAGCCCGAAGGCCACACCGAGGTTCTCACGCACCACCGCCCCCGGGAGCTCCTGCGCCGTGGTGATGGGGATCTCGTAGCCGCCGGACATGGCGGGAGGGTACATGCAGCGTCACGTTCCTGAACCTCGGTCGTTTCCGCCCACGCACGGCGGGGCACGCCAACTCTCAGATGGACGCGCAGACGCTGGACCTGACCCTGCCGCCGCAGCCGGACTCCGTGGCGGAGGCGCGCACCCGCGTGCTCGAGGCCGTGGGCCCCGAGCTCTCCGACGACGGCCAGCTGGAGACGCTGCGGCTGCTGGTGTCGGAGCTGGTGACCAACGCGGTCCGCCACGGCGGCCACGACGAGCCCGTGGAGATCCACGCCATGTGGAACTCCGAGGTGCGCGTCGAGGTGGTCGACCACGGGAACGGGTTCTCGCCCGCTCCGCGCGCCGGCGAGCTCGACGAGCCGGGCGGGTTCGGGCTGTTCCTGGTCGGCCGCCTCGCCGACCGCTGGGGCGTGGAGACCGACAGCGCCACCCGCGTGTGGTTCGTACTGCGCCGCGAGTGAGCGGCGTCCGCTAGCTTTCGCGCCACGAGCGCCCCACGCCCGACGAGCTGGAAGGTCACCGAGGTCGCCGACCTGCGCGGCGACAGGACGCTCGTCGTCCACGGCGAGCTCGACATCGCCACCGCGCCGGAGCTCCAGCGCCTCCTCGAGGGCCTGCGGCGGCGTCATCACGCGGTGGTGCTCGACCTCGCCGCGGTGACGTTCATCGACTCCACCGGGCTGAGCGCGCTGATGGACGCCCGGGCCGAGTCGGACCGCAACGGCTGGGACTTCTCCGTCCGCCACCCCTCGGCCGCGGTGCGCCGGGTGGTCGAGCTGGCCGGGCTGGAGCACGTGCTGAGCGGCTGACGGAAGCCGGCGCCCGGCTTTCCTGCAGCCGTCGGATGTGCGCGTTCACAACAGCGCGTAGCCTCGCCGGCACCGGACCACTCACCGGAGGGGGAACACCGTGCAGGGACGGAGGTTGGCGGCTGCCGCCGCGGCGGCGCTCGCGCTCACGCTGACGGCTGGGACAAAGGCGGCGGCGGACCCGCCGGGGATCGTCGTCGCCGGCGGCGAGACCCAGGAGGCGTTCGGCTACACGGACGCGATCCGCCAGCGGGTGCTCGTGCCCTCGGACTTCGACTCCGACGGCGACGGCGTCGACGACGTCATCGCCATGGACATCATGCGCCCGGCGGCGTCGGACCGGGGGATGAAGGTCCCGGTGATCATGGACGCCAGCCCGTACTACTCGACGCTCGGGCGCGGCAACGAGTCGCAGCTGAAGGTCGACGGCGCCGACGGCCTGCTCGCCCAATGGCCGCTGTTCCTGGACAACTACTTCGTCCCGCGCGGCTACGCGGTGGCGCTGGTCGACATGACCGGCACCAACCACTCCACCGGCTGCCCGACCGTGCAGGGCTACACCGACAACCAGGCCGCGGTGATGGCGATCGACTGGCTCAACGGCCGCCGCCCCGGCTACGACCCGAACGGCGATCCGGTGACCGCCGCGAGCTGGCACGACGGCCGCACGGGCATGATCGGCAAGTCCTACGACGGCTCGCTGGCCGCCGCGGCGGCGACGACCGGCGTGGCCGGCCTGACCACCGTGGTCACCGAGTCCGGCCCCTACCAGTACTACGACTACACGCGCTCCAACGGCGTCATCCAGCGCGGCAACCACTACCTGGCGAGCCTGGCCGGCGCGGTCACGAACCCCGACCGGCGCGACCACTGCGCGCCGGTCCGCGCCGACCTGAACGCCAACGACGGCGACGCCACCGCGAACTACTCGCCGTTCTGGGAGCCGCGCAACTACGTCAAGGACGCGTTCAAGGTCCGGGCCAGCGTCCTGGCCACGCACGGGTTGCAGGACGAGAACGTGCGCATCGACCACTTCTCCAAATGGTGGTACGCGCTCAGCGACCTCGGCGTGGCGCGCCACGCCCGGCTGATGCAGGTCGGCCACGTCGACCCGTTCGACGTCGACCGCGCCGACTGGGTGGACGAGCTGCACCGCTGGTTCGACTACTGGCTCTGGCAGGTGCCCAACGGCGTGATGGACGACCCGCCGGTGGAGGTCGAGACCTCGCCCGGGACGTTCACCAAGTACGCGAGCTGGCCGGCGCCGGGCAGCGCGCAGACGCAGGTGTTCCTGCGGCCCGGCGGCGCGCTCGGCCTCGCGCCCGCGGCCGGCGCCGAGCAGACCACGACGTTCACCGACTCCCAGCGCCAGCGCGAGCCGGCGATGCTGGCGGACCCAACGACGGTCAACGACGGCCGGCGCGTGTTCCTCTCGCCGCCGCTGAGCGCGCCGGTGCACGTGTCCGGCACGCCGGTGGTGCAGCTGGACGCGTCGATCGACAACAAGACCGGCGCGCACCTCGGGGCGATCCTCGTCGACTACGGCCCCGCGTTCCCGCGCGTGGTGGACAACATCAACAACAACGGCGTGCAGACGCTGCCGACCTCCGACTGCTGGGGCGAGAGCAGCCCCGCCGACAGCGCGTGTTACAAGGACGTCGGCGAGCTGGTGGACACGACGTCGACCGCCTGGCGCGTCTCCAAGGGCGTGCTGGACGCCGGCCACAAGGACTCGCTGACCGACCCGGCGCCGGTCGTGGCGGGGCAGCGCTACCCGTTCGGCTTCCCGCTGCTGCCCGCGGACTACACGTTCCCGGCCGGCCACCGGATCGGCGTGGTGATCGTGGGCTCCTACCGCGATTACGGCACCAGCACGGACACCGGCACGCCCGCGCAGATCACGCTGTCCGAGCAGGCCAGCCGAGTGACGCTGCCGGTGGTCGGCGGCGGCGCGGCCCTGCACGGCGCCGGCCTGGCCGCGGGCGAGCCGACCACCACCGCGCTCGCGCAGGATTCCCAGCAGACCGACGGCGGCCAACCGGTCACGCTCACCGCGACCGTCGGCGCGAACGACCCTGCGATGCAACCGGCGGCACTGCCGGGCTTCGCGCGCGAGGCGCTGCTCCGGCGCGACTACGACGGGTTCACCGCGCTGAACACGCCGACCGGGAGCGTCCAGTTCAAGGACGGCGGCGAGGACCTCGGCGCCCCGGTGGCGCTGGACGACGGCGTGGCGAAGTTGACGACCACGCTCGGCGGCGGCACCCGCTCGCTCTCCGCGGTCTACCTCGGCGACGGCGGCTTCGACGCCTCCACCAGCGCCGCCGTGTCGCACGTCGTGCACCCGCTCCTCACCGTCTCCGGGACGGTGCCGGCCACGCTGGCGCTGACGCTCGGCGCGCCGGCGACGTTCGGCGCCTTCACGCCGGGGGTCACGCACACCTACACGGCGACCACCACGGCCGACGTCGTCTCGACGGCCGGCGACGCCGCGCTGAGCGTGTCGGATGCGGGCCACCTGGCCAACGGCGCGTTCACGCTGCCCCAGCCGCTGCAGGTGGACATCGCGCCCGCCGGCTGGTCCGAGCCCGTGTCACACGCGACGTCCACGATCACGTTCACGCAACCGATCGGCGCGAGCGACCCGCTGCGCACCGGGACGTACGCCACGACGCTCACGTTCACGCTGTCGACGACGACACCCTGAAGGGGGTCAGACCCCTTGAGTCTCAGGGGCTCAAGGGGTCTGACCCCGTAGTCTTCGCGGCGTGGAGAGCCACGCCGAGCCGAGCGTCCGCATCGACGCGCTGGAGACGTTCGTCGAGCTGCTCTCGCGCGTCGAGGCCGACCCGGCCAGCGACGCGTTCTACTCGCGCCTGTGCGAGGCCACCTGCCGGGTGGGCGACATGGACCGGGCGGTGATCTTCCGCTACGACGGCGCCCGCCGGCGCGTGCGCGCGGCCGGCGCCTACGGGCTCCCGCTGGAGGTGTTCGAGAACGCCCAGGTGACGGTCGAGACCGTGCCGGTGGCCCGCGAGTCGCTCGTCGAGGACCGGGTGATCGAGATCTTCAGCGACACCGCCGAGGGCGTGCCGGACGAGTACCGCGAGATCATCCGCGACCGCCAGATCTTCGTCACCCCGATGGCCGCCGCCGGCCGCTGGCTGGGCGTGATCCTGTCCGACCGCGCGCCCGACCGCCCGCCGCTGGGCGCCCCCGAGCGCCACCTGCTGTGGACGCTGGGCAAGACCGCCGCGCTGGCCGCGTTCGCCCGCCAGGCCACCAACAAGCAGGCCCAGGCGCGCCAGCTGCAGGAGCGCATCGACCTCGCGCGCGAGGTGCACGAGTCGGTCATCCAGCGGCTGTTCGGCATCCAGCTCGTGTTCTCCAGCCAGGCCGAGCTCAGCCCCGCCGCCCGCGAGCGCATCGGCGCCGAGCTGCAGGCCGCGCTGTTCGACCTGCGCCGCGCCCTGCAGCGCCCGCTCGGCCGGCCCGCGCCGGAGACGCACACGACGCTGCTGGACGAGCTCGAGCGGCTGCGGCGCGAGCACAAGGACCTCGGGCTCACGCTGCGGCCGGGCTCCGAGCGCATCCAGCTGCCGGCGCAGATGGAGCCGCTCGCCCAGTCGGTGCTGGCCGAGGCCGTGCGCAACGCGCACAAGCACGCCCAGCCCACCCGGGTCGAGGTGTCGCTGGCCCGCGTGGACGGCGCGCTCGTGCTCGACGTGGTCAACGACGGCGTGCGCGGGCGGCCCAAGCAGTCTGGGATGGGGCTGCGGCTGGCCGCGCTGGAGGCGCTGCAGGTGGGCGGGATCGTGGAGTTCGGCGAGCCCGAGCCCGGGATGTGGCGGGTCCGGCTGGCGGTGCCCTATGAGCGGGCCTGACCTCAACCCGTCGCGGCTGGCGTCCGGCTCCAGCAACCGCAAGCTGCGGGTGCTGGTGGTGGACGACCACGAGGTGGTGCACTGGGGCCTGCGGCTGATGCTGGGCGAGCAGCCGTGGGTCGAGCGCTGCCTGTCGGCGCGCAACTCCGAGGAGGCGCTGGCGCTGGCCCGCCGCTATGACCCGCACGTGGCGCTGGTCGACCTGTTCGTCGGCCAGGAGTCCGGCGCGGAGATCTGCGCGAAGCTGCTCTCGCTCTCCCCGCGTTTGAACGTGCTGCTCATCTCCGGCGCCGGGCGGATCTCCCCGAACGCCGCCCGGGCCGCCGGCGCGTCCGGGTTCATCTCCAAGGACTGGCCGGCCGCCGACATCGCCGGCGCGGTGCGCATGGTCGGCCTGGGCATGACGGTGTTCAAGCCGCACGAGGCGCCGGCGGGCCCGCCGCTGTCGGAACGCGAGCGAGAAGTCCTCGAGGCGATCGCCTCCGGCGCGACCAACCGCGAGATCGCCGGCACGCTCTATCTGAGTCCGCACACGGTCAAGGAGCACACCTCCTCGCTGTACCGGAAGCTGAACGTGCGCAACCGCGCCGAGGCCGTGCAGAAGGCCCAGCGCCTCGGCCTCATCTCCTGAGCTGCGCGGGCGCGGCGCGAGATGAGGGGGTTCCGCCCCCCGGTCGGGGGGTAGCCGCTCAGGGAGGGTGTGACCGGGAGCGCCCCTCGGTGATGGTGCCTACTGTGAGCAACGCAACAGAACCCGCGGCGCTCTTCCCGGGCCAGGGGAGCCATACCCCTGAGATGCGCGAGCTGGTCGCCCAGCGCGCACCCGAGCTGCTGGAGCGCGTGACCGAGCTCGTCGGCGAGGACCCCTTCGCGCGCGTGCAGGAGAACACCCGCTACGCGCAGCCCGCGATCTTCTGCGCCACGCTGGCCGGCTGGGACGCGCTGGACCTGCATCCGTCCGCCGCCGCCGGCCACTCGCTGGGCGAGCTGTCCGCGCTCGCCGCCGCCGGCGTCCTGAAGCGCGACGACGCGCTGGAGCTCGTCGTCCTGCGCGGCCGGTTGATGGGCGAGGCCCACAACGGCTCGATGCTGGCGCTCGTCGGCGCGACGCTCGAGGACGCGCAGGCGATCGCCGAGGAGGGCGGCGTGACCGTGGCCAACGACAACGCGCCCGGCCAGGTGGTCCTGTCCGGCTCCCACGATGCGCTGGACAAGACCGAGGCCGTGGCCCAAGAGCGCGGCACGCGCGTCATCCGCCTCGACGTCGCCGGCGCCTTCCACTCGCCCGCCATGGAGCCCTCGGTCGCGCCGTTCCGGGCCGCGCTCGACGCCGTCGAGGTCTCCGAGCCCGCGTTCCCCGTCTTCTCCTGCGCGAGCGCCGCGCCGTTCACCGACGTGCGCGCCGAGCTCGCCAACGCCCTCACGAGCCCCGTCCGCTGGCGGGAGACCGTGACCGCCATGCACGAGGCCGGCGCGCCCTCCTTCGTGGAGGTCGGGCCGGGCAAGGTGCTCGCCCGCATGGGCAAGCGCATCCTCAAGGGCGTCCCGTTCGAAACTCCCGCCGAAGGACTCATCCATGCCTAGCGCCACGCTCCCGGCAGAGCTGCACCAGATCGCCCGCGACGCGGCGCGCACCGGCCGCCGGCCGGCGCCGCCGCGCACCGCCACCATCCTCGGGCTTGGCCACTACCTGCCGTCCGAGGTCGTCACCAACGGCGCCATCGCCGAGCCCCTGGAGGGCGTCGACGACCAGTGGATCGTCCGCCGCACGGGCATCCACGCCCGCCGCCGCGTCGCCCCCACCGAGCGCACGAGCGACATCGCCGTGTTCGCCGGGCGGCGCGCGCTGCAGGACGCCGGCGTGGAGGCGATCGACCTCGACTACGTGATCGTGGCGACGATGAGCCCCGACGAGATCACCCCGAACTGCGCGCCGCTGGTGGCCCACGCGCTGGGCGCCGAGCGCGCCGCCGCCTACGACGTCGGCGCCGCCTGCACCGGGTTCCTCGCCGGGCTCACCCAGGCCGCCGCGCTGGTCGAGGTCGGCCGCGCCGAGCGCATCCTGCTGATCGGCGCCGAGTCGCTCACCCGCCTGACCGACTTCCACGACAAGAAGACCGGGATGCTGTTCGGCGACGGCGCCGGCGCGGCCGTGATCGGCCCGTCGGAGAGCGGAGCCGGCGTCGGCCCGATCGACCTGTCCGCCGACGGCGGCCTGGGCGACACGATCGTCGCGACCTTCGACGACGGCAAGATCCGCATGGACGGCATCTCCACGTTCAAGATCGCGGTCAAGCGCCTGTCGGAGTCGACCGTCTACGCCGTGGCCGCCGCCGGCCTGGAGCTCGACGACATCGACCTGTTCGTCTACCACCAGGCCAACGCCCGGATCATCAAGTCCGTCGGCGAGCGCCTCGACCTCGAGCCGGCGAAGGTGGCCGACTACATCTCCCAGCTGGGCAACACGTCCGCCGCCTCGGTGCCGCTGACCCTCTCGCTGGCCCGCGAGGACGGCCGGCTGCGCCCCGGGCACAAGGTGCTGCTGGCCGCGATCGGGGCGGGCTTCACCTGGGGCGCCGGCGTGATGGAGTGGACCGCTCAGTGAGCGGTAGACCCGACAACGCCACCGCGCTGGTCACCGGCGCGTCCAAGGGCATCGGCTCGGCCATCGCCCGCGCGCTGGCCGCCGACGGCTGGCTCGTCGCGGTCAACTACCGCTCCGACGAGGCGGGCGCCAAGGAGACCGTCGAGGCGATCGAGCAGGCCGGCGGCCGCGCGTTCGCCGTCCAGGCCGACGTCTCCAACGGCGACGCCAAGGCGCTGCTCAAGCAGGTCGAGTCAGAGCTCGGGCCCGTGCTGGCGCTGGTCAACAACGCCGGCGTGGCCCGCGACGGGCTGGCCATCCAGCTCTCCGACGACGACTGGGACGCGGTCATCGCCACGAACCTGTCGGCCGGCTTCCGCCTGACCCGCGACGCGCTGCGGGGGATGATCAAGGCGCGCTACGGCCGCGTGGTGAACATCGCCTCGGTCGTCGGCCCGCGCGCGAACGCCGGGCAGTCCAACTACGCCGCGGCCAAGGCCGGCCTGATCGGCATGACCAAGACGATCGCCCACGAGGTGGCGCGCCGCGGCGTGACGGTCAACGCCGTCGCCCCGGGCTTCATCGCCACGGACATGACGTCCGAGCTCAACACGGACGAGATCGTCAAGGCCATCCCCGCCCGCCGTCAGGGCACGCCGGAGGAGGTCGCCGCCGCCGTGCGCTTCCTCGCCTCCGAGGACGCCGGCTACATGACCGGCACCACGCTGTACGTAGACGGCGGCATGTCCGCCTAGAACCCAGAGAAGGAGACACAGACCATGGCTGCAGCCATCACCGAGGAGAACGTCCAGAAGACCGTCTTCGAGGCCCTCCCGCAGTTCGGCGTCGACGAGTCGCAGATCACTCGTGACGCCACCTTCGAGGACCTCGACGTCGACTCGCTCGACCTCGCCGAGCTCTCCCAGATCATCGAGGACGAGTACGGCGTGACGCTCAAGGGCGACGACGTCGGCAAGATCAAGACCGTCGGCGACGCGATCGACCTGGTGGTGAGCCGGGGGGCATGAGCCGCGAGGTCGTCATCACCGGGGTCGGCGCCGTCTCCCCGCTGGGGGTCGGCGCCCGGACCCTGCACGAGCGCTGGAGCGCCGGCGTCGTGGGCATCGAGGACGGCGAGGGGGCGGCGAGCGAGTTCGAGCCCACCGACCACCTCTCGATCAAGGAGGCGCGCCGGGCCGACCGCTTCACCCAGTTCGCCATCGTGGCGGGCGACGAGGCGCTGGCCGAGGCCGGCTGGGGCTGGAAGGACGGCGAGCTGCCCTACGAGGGCGTGCGGATCGCCTCCATCCTGGGCACCGGCATCGGCGGCATCGGCACGCTCGAGCGCGGCAAGGAGATCCTCATGGAGTCCGGCGTCAAGAAGGTGCCGCCGCTCTCCGTGCCGCTGATGATGTCCAACGCCGCGGCCGCCGCGGTGTCGATGCGCTACAAGCTGCTCGGCCCCTGCCACGGCATCGTCTCCGCCTGCTCGGGCGGCGCCGACGCGATCGGCGCGGCGAAGATGATGATCGAGTCCGGGATGGCCGACGCGGTGGTCACCGGCGGCTCGGAGGCGGCGCTGACGCCGCTGTCCAACGCCGCGTTCACCGCGCTGGACGCGCTCTCGCCGTCCGGCATCTCGCGCCCGTTCGACCGCGACCGCGACGGCTTCGTCATGGGCGAGGGCGCGGGCATCCTCGTGCTGGAGGCCGAGGACTCCGCACGCGAGCGCGGGGCCAAGATCCTGGGCCGGCTCCGGGGCTACGGCGCCAGCGCGGACGCCTTCCACCTGACCGCGCCGGACAAGACCGGCGGCGGGCCCTCGCGCGCCATGCAGGCCGCGATGGACGACGCCGGGATCACGGCCGACGACGTGGTGTACGTCAACGCGCACGGCACGTCGACCAAGCTCAACGACGCCGCGGAGACCGCGGCGCTGAAGATCGCCCTGGGCGACCGCGCGGGCGAGATCCCGATCTCCTCGCTGAAGTCGTCGATCGGGCACCTCCTGGGCGCCGCCGGCGCCGTCGAGGCGGTGGCGACGATCCTCGCGCTGCGCGACCGGATCGCCCCGCCGACGCTGGGCCTCGAGCACCCCGACGAGGGGCTCGACCTGGACTACGTCCCGCACTCCGCCAAGCCGCTGGACATCAACGGGAAGCGCGCGATCGCGCTCTCGTCGAGCTTCGGCTTCGGCGGGCACAACGCCGTGCTGTGCCTGGAGGCCGAGTGACCCTGGGAGAATGGGTTTCGCCCTCCGGTACTCGCAAGCTCGTACCTACGGGCGACGTTACACGGGACCGCCTCAGCCCGATCGAGCGCCTCGAGGCGCTCTGCGACCCGGGCTCGCTGACCCTGCTGCGCTCGGAGGTGCGGTCCCGCCGCATGGGCGAGCGCGCGCAGGCCGGCGACGGCGTGATCGCGGGGTCGGGTCAGGTCGATGGGCGCCCGGTGTTCTGCTACGCCCAGGATCCGTCCTATCTGGGCGGCTCGCTGGGCGAGCAGCACGCCGACTCGATCGTGCGCGTGCTGCGGCTCGCCGGCCGCGCGCGCGTGCCCGTCGTGGGCTTCATCGAGTCGGGCGGCGCGCGCCTGCAGGAGGGCACCGCCGCGCTGGCCGGCTACGCGCGGATCTTCCGCGAGCACGTCGCGCTCAGCGGCCGCGTCCCGCAGATCTCCGTGGTCTGCGGCGCCTCGGCCGGCGGCGGCTCCTACTCGCCGGCGCTGACCGACTTCGTGGTCATGACCGAGCGCGCGACGATGTTCCTCACCGGCCCCG
>JAICUS010000040.1 GCA_025935735.1 Solirubrobacteraceae bacterium
CGCGGCCGACGGCCACACCGCCACCCGACGCGTCGCCGTTGCCCGCGCAGCGACGGAAACGCCCCGGCCCGGTGCCGGTACCTGGTGGGCGCGGGGCCGCCGGCGAGTTCGGCTTCGAGCGCGGCAGGTAGGGCACTGCCGCCGGCGCGGGCGTCAGGCGCCGCGGGAGGTGGCGGTGGCGCCCGCCTTGGCGCGGATGTCGGAGAGCTGCTCGTCGATCCAGTCGCCCGGGTCGCGGGAGGTGACGATCTCCTTGAGGCCGCGGGCGCGGCGCTCGCGGGCCTCCGGGCTCATGGTGAGGGCGGCGTGGATGGCGTCGGCGAGCTCCTGGACGTCGAAGGGGTTCACCGAGAGCGCGAACTCGCCGAGCTCCTCGTGGGCGCCGGTGTTCTCGGAGAGGATCGAGACGCCGTTGCGCTCGTTGACCAGCGGCCCCTCCTTGGCCACGAGGTTCATGCCGTCGAACATGGCGTTGACCATCATCACGTCGTAGTGCTTGTAGGAGGCGACTGCCTCGTCGAGGTCGTCGCGCAGCTTGAGGTCGATGGGCATCCAGTCGGGCGTGCCGTGGCGGTGGTTGACCACGGCGACGAGCGCCTCGATCTTCTCCAGGTACTCGGCGTACTCGGGCACGTCGGTGCGCGACGGCATCAGCTGGGCGGTGAAGGTGATCCGCTCGGCGAACTCGGGGTGCTGCTCGAGGAAGATGTCGAAGCCGGTGAACCCGCGCAGGACGTTCTTGGACAGGTCGGCGCGGTCCACGCGCAGGATCGAGAACTCGCGCCGGCGGCGCAGGACCTCGGCCTCGAACTCGCGCACGCGCGGGCGGCGGGCGACGCCGCGGGTGGCCTCGTAGTCGATCGGCAGCGGGTAGGCGCGCACCCAGACCTCGCGGTCCTCGCAGACCACGATGCCGCGCTCGAAGTCGACCTCGTAGTCCATGAGGTCCCGGCAGCACTGGAGGAAGTTGCGCCGGTAGGAGCGCGTGTGGAAGCCGACGATGTCGTTGGCCAGCACGCCCCTGTAGATCGCCTCGCGGATGTCGGTCGGCAGCACGCGCCAGGCGTCGGGCTGCGTCCACGGGATGTGGATGAAGTGGTGCAGGAAGACGTCCGGGCGCGCCTCGCGGACCATCGCGGGGAGCGTGTAGAGGTGGTAGTCGTGGACCATCACGACGGGCTCGTCGCGACCCTCGATCTCGTCCACCACGGCCTCGGCGAGGTCGGCGTTGACGCGCTGGTAGCCCTCGTGGAAGGCCACCACCTCCTGCCGGCGGATGTCCGGCGCGTTGCTCAGGTCCCACAGGTAGTGCTGGATGAACCAGAGCATCGGGTTGGCGATGATGTTGTAGAAGCGGTCGTAGGGCTCGTCGTCGGAGTCGACGAAGCGCACCCGGAACGAGCCGCCCTCGGGCGCCTCGACCTCGAACGGCTTGCCGTCGTGGTCGCGCGCGACCTGCACGTCCTGCTCGGTCATCGCGGAGGCGATCCAGATCGCGTCGCGGTGCGACGCCAGACCGGTGAGCGCCGTGACCAGGCCGCCCGTGCCGCGCTTGACCGAGCCGTCCTCCTGATAGGTCACCGGCCCGCGGTTGGACACGAGCACCAGGGGGGACTGCTCACTCACGACGAGGCACCTCGGGGGAGTCGGGGACGGCCGCCGACCAGCCTACCCCTCAGGGTGCGCCGACCCGTCATCAGGCGGTTGCGCTAGCCGCCCGAGGTGGACGGGTTGCCCAGCGGGCGCTCGCCCAGGGTGACCTGGACGCGCTTGACCTGGCCGCCGCGGCTGACCTGGACGGCCACGGTCCGGCCCGGCCGATAGCGCGCGACCGCGCCCGCCAGATCGTCCGGGTCGGACACCGTCACGTCGCCCACCTTGGTGATCACGTCGCCGCCCTGGCGGTAGTTCGCGCCCTGGAAGCTCGTGTCGCCCGCGCCGCCGCGCAGCCCCGCCTTGGCCGCCGGGCTGGCCGGGTTGACCGCCTGCACCCACGCGCCGCGCTGCGCCTTCAGGTCGAACCGCTCCACGAGCTGCGGGTACAGCGGGACCGATACCACGCCCAGGTAGGCGTAGTGCACCGTCCCGGACTCCCGCAGCTGGGACAGCGACCGCTTGACCACGTCGATCGGCACGGCGAACCCGACGCCCTCGCCGCCGCCGGACTTCGTCTCGATCTGCTGGTTGATCCCGATGACCCGGCCGTCGGCGTCGATCAGCGGGCCGCCGGAGTTGCCCGGGTTGATCGCCGCGTCGGTCTGGATCGCGCCCGAGATCTGGAAGTCGGTGAGCGAGGAGATCGAGCGATCGACCGCGGACACGATCCCCACCGACATCGACTGCGCCCGGCCGAACGGCGAGCCGATCGCCGCCACGGGCGAACCGACCTGCAGGTGCTCGCTCTCGCCCAGCGGCAGCGCCCGCAGCTCGAGCCCCTTCGTGTCGACCCGCAGCAGCGCGACGTCCGCGTTCGGGTCCTGGCCGACGATCTTCGCCTGCACCCGGTTGCCGTCGGCGAACTCGACATAGACCTGCTGGGCGCGGTGGATCGCCGTGCCCTCGCCGCTGGTCACCACGTGCGCGTTGGTGGCGATCTCGCCCTGGCCGTCGAGCACGATCCCGGAGCCCTCGGCGACCTCGCCGCCGCCACTGCCGCCGCCGTTCAACAGCTGGTCGAGCCCGCCCCCGCCGCCGAAGATCGAGATGATCGTGACCACGCCGGGCGCCTCGTCGCGGTAGATCTTCTGTGCGTCGAAGCCGCCGTCCGACCCCTGGCTCTCGATCACCTGCTCGCGCGTGGCCGGCGGCTTGGAGCCCGAGGGCTGCGGCGTCGAGGAGGGCGGCGAGGAACCGCCGCCGCCGCACCCGGCGACCGCGAGCGCCGCCAGCGCCGCCGCGCACGCCAGCCGGCGGCTCATGCCGGCAGGTCCAGCGAGAAGGTCGTCTCGCCCGGCGCGGAGCGGACGCTCAGCCGCCCGTGCATCCGGTCGGCCAGCTCGCGGGCGATCGCGAGCCCGAGGCCCGCGCCCTGCGCCTCCTCGTTGGAGGTGAAGAACGGCTCGAAGATGTGAGGCATGTTCTGACGCTTGATCCCCTGGCCCTGATCGGACACCTCGAGCCGAACATGCCCGTTGCTGCGGTCGGCGGAAACGCGAACCCCGGTCCCCGGCGGGGTGTGGCGCAGCGCGTTGTCGAGCAGGATCCGCAGGACCTGGGCCACGCGCTCGGGGTCGCACTCGAGCTCGATCGGCTCCGGCCGCAGGTCGAGCGTCACGTCCGACCGGTGGCGGACGGCCGCCGGCGTGAACTCCCCCGCCACCTCGCGGGCGAGCTGGCCGACGTCGGTCGGCTCGGGGCGCAGCTCCAGCGCGCCGGCCTCCAGCCGCGACAGGTCCAGCAGCTCGACCGACAGGTTGCGCATGCGGTCCACCTGGCCGCGGATCTGGTCGAGGAACTGGCGCCGGGTCTCCTCGTCGAGGTCCTCGTCGGCCAGCAGCTCCAGGAACCCGCCGAGGGAGAAGAGCGGCGTGCGCAACTCGTGCGAGGCCGCGGCGATGAACTGCTTGCGGGCGCGGTCCAATCGGGCGAGCTGGGCCTGCATGTCGTCGAACGCCGCGGCCAGGCGGCCGAGCTCGTCCACGGAGTCCGCGCGGATCGGCTGGGAGAAGTCCCCGGAGGCCACCTTGCGGGCGGCGCGCTCGAGCCGCTTCACGCGCGCGGCCAGCGCGCGTGCCACCAGGTAGCCGGCGAGGACGGCGATGACCAGCGCGATCGCGCCGGAGATCAGCACCTGGCGGCGGATCAGCGCGACGTTGTCCTGCACGTCGGACAGCGAGTCGGCGAAGACGACGATCCACGGGATCGTCTGCTTCTTGCCCTCGCCCTCGACGATCGGCTTCGCCACCACCGCCTGGCGCCCGCTCGCCGTGGTCAACGTCGTGCTGACCAGCCGGCGGGTCCGCAGCGCCTGACGGGCCACGCCCAGCACGTCGCCGTAGTTGACGCCGCCGTCGGGCGTCGAGTCCGTGACCCCGTACGGACCCGGCTTCTGCACGGCCAGCACGAGCGTCTCGGTCGAGACCTGCTCGGCGAACCGGCGGACCTTGCGGTCGCGCGCCGCCTTGACGATCTCGGCGCGCTTGCGCGGGCGCGCCGTGCGGCCCGCCTCGACCGCGGCCTGGAGCAGGTCTTTCACCGCCGGGGCGTACTGGCGGCTGCGGGTGACCACGCCGTCGAGCCGCTGCTTGGTCAGGCTGGCCTGCAGGCGCGGCGTGACCGAGAGGTAGATGGTCCCGATCGCGCCCAGGATGATCAGGGCGAAGATGACGGCCAGGCGGTTGCGCAGCGAGCGCAGCCCGGGCAACGGTGACTAGCCCTCCTCGTCGCGGAAGCGGTAGCCGACGCCGCGCACCGTGAACAGGTACTCGGGCTCCTTCGGGTCCGCCTCGATCTTCTCGCGCAGGTGCCGGATGTGGACGTCGATCGTGCGCGGGTCGCGATAGGAGGAGTCGCCCCACACGCGCGCGAGGAGCATGTCGCGCGTGAACACCCGGCCGGGCGAGCGCGCGAGCGCGGCGAGGATCTCGAACTCGACGTAGGTGGTGGGGATGGTCTCGCCGTTGCGCGACACCGAGCGCTTGCCCGGGTCGATGCGCAGGCCGCGGACGTCGATCGGGCGCTCGTCGTCGGAGTCCGCCCGCGCCATCCCCGAGCGTCGCAGCGCCGCCTTGACCCGCGAGCGGAACTCGCGCATCGAGAACGGCTTGGTGATGTAGTCGTCCGCGCCGAGCTCGAGCCCGAGGACCTTGTCGATCTCCTCGGACTTCGCGGTGAGCATGATGATCGGCACCGTCTCGCCCTTCGCGCGCAGGCGCCGGCAGACCTCGAGGCCGTCCATGCGCGGCAGCATCACGTCGAGCACGACGAGGTCGAAGATCTGCTCGCTGTAGCGCGCGAGCGCCTCGCGGCCGTCCGCCGCGGCCACGACCTCGTACCCGTCGCGCTCCAGCGGGAAGGAGAGCAACGTCTGGATCGGCGGCTCGTCGTCCACCAGGAGGATGCGCGGGGCCCGGTCTGCCATGACCTGAACAAATGAGAGGATAGAGCCGGGCAGCCGAGTAGGCTCGGAGCTGCCTTGCTGGACGTACGCGTGTACCGGACCGCGTTCCTGCCGGCGCTGGTCGCGCTGTTCGTCGCCGCGTTCGCGCTGGAGGACCGGCCGCCGCCGGCGCGCTCCTCGCTGCCCACCGACGCGTTCAGCGGCGCCCGCGCGCTGGGCACGCTCGACACGCTCGCCGCCGCCTACCCGCACCGCGCGCCCGGCTCGGCCGGGGACGCGGCGCTGGCCGGCGAGGTCGCGCGCTCGCTGCACGCCCCGGTGGAGGCCCGCGGGCGGCCCGGCTTCGTCATCCGGCGCGGCTTCACCGACGGCCGGACGGCGACCGGCCGCGGCTCGCTGGAGACCGTCGTGGCCACGCGCATCGGCCTGTCCAGCCGGCGGATCGTGCTGCTCGCGGACCGCGACACCCCCGGCCGCGCCGGACTGTCGGCCACGGCCGCGCTGCTGGAGCTCGGCCGTGTGCTCAAGACGCGCGAGGTGGAGAAGACGCTCGTGCTCGTGTCCACGTCCGGCGGGACGACGGGCTTCGCGGGCGCGCGCGCCTGGGCGAGTGCCGCGGCGGCCGGCGGGCCGGTGGACGCGGTGATCGTGCTCGGCGACCTCGCCGGCACGCACGCGCGCCGCCCGTGGGTCGTGTCGTACCCGGACGACGCGAGCGCGCCGCCGCTGGCCCTGCAACGCACGCTGCAGGCCGCCGTCCGTACGGAGACCGGCCGCGCGCCCGGCTACCCGCGGTCGATCGCCCAGTGGCTGCGCCGGGCGGTGCCGATCACGGTGTCCGGGCAGGGCGCCGTCGGCGCCGCCGGGCTGCCGGCCGTGCTGCTCTCCCAGTCAGGCGAGCGCGGCCCGGCGGCGCGCGAGCCGGTGCGGCGGACGCGGATGCAGGCGTTCGGGCGCTCGGTGCTGCGCGCGGTGGACGCCATCGACCGCGCCGGCCCCGGGTTCGACAACCGGGGGCGCGGGCTGGTGACGCTGCGCAACGTGCTGCCGGACTGGTCGGTGCGGCTCGTGGTCGGCCTGCTGCTGCTCCCGGCGCTGCTGGCCGCGGTCGACGGGCTGGCCCGCGCGCGCCGGCGCCGGGTGGCCACGCTGCCCGGCCTGATCTGGCTCGGCGCGGCCGCGCTGCCCGTCCTTGTCGCCTGGGTGTGGCTGTGGGCGCTGGGCGCGACCCGGCTGTTCGACGCGCCGGACGGGCCCGTGCTGCCCGATCGCTTCCCGATCGGCTCCAGCGGGACCGTGGCGATGGCGTCGGCGGCGCTGGCCGCCGCGCTGCTGTGGTGGCTCGCGCGCGTGCTCTCGCGCCGGACGCGCGCCGCGGCGGTCGCGGGGCTCCCGATGGCGGTCGGCGTCCTGGCCTGCGCGCTCGCGCTCGCGGCCTGGGTGCTCAACCCGTTCGCCGCCGCGCTGCTGCTGCCCGCCGTGCACCTGTGGCTGTTCGCCGCCGGCGGCTGGCGCGGCCGCCCGGCGCTCGTCGCGCTCGTCGCCGGCCTGCTCGCCCCCGCGCTCGTCGCCGTCTACTACGCGGTGGCGCTCGGCCTCGGGCCGGGCGGGCTCGCCTGGGGGGCGGTGCTGGGCGCCACGGCCGGCAACGGGCTGGGGACGACGATCCTGCTCGCCGGGCTGGTCGCCTGCCTCGCCGGGCTCGTGCGCGTCGTGGTCGCGCGCCGCGCGGAGCCGTCCGCGGGCGGCACGGCCGAGATCCGCACGCGCGGGCCGCTGACCTACGCCGGCCCCGGCTCGCTGGGCGGAACCGAGTCGGCGCTGCGGCGATGAGCACGGCGACGGCCTCTCGGCGGGGCGGCCGCCGCGCGCTGCGCGGCGTCGCGAACGCGATGATCGTGGTCGGCGCGCTGCTGCTGGTCGACTGCGCGATCACGCTGCTCTGGCAGGAGCCGCTCTCGGCGCTCTACGCCCACCAGCGCCAGCACGCGCTGCAGCGCCGGCTCGACGCGCTCGCGCGCGTCACCCCCACGCCCGCGGAGCACCACGCGCTGGTGAAGATGTCCGACCCCGACCGGCGGGTGGCGTTCGCCGCCCGCGCGTTCGACCGGCGCACGAGCGAGGGCGACCCGCTCGGCCGGATCCGGATCTCGAGGATCGGCGTCTCGGCCGTGTTCGTCGAGGGGACGGGGACCGCCGACCTGCGCACCGGCCCCGGGCACTATCCCGGCACGCCGCTGCCCGGCGAGCGGGGCACGGTCGGCATCGCCGGCCACCGGACGACGTACGGCGCGTGGTTCCGGCGGATCAACCAGCTCAAGCCCGGCGACCGGGTCGAGCTGACGTTGGCCTACGGCCGCTTCACCTACCGGGTCGAGCGCACGCGGATCGTCGCCCCGACCGCCCTGTGGGTGACCCATCGCGTGTCGTATGACCGGCTCATCCTCTCGGCCTGCCACCCGCTCTACTCGGCGGCGCAGCGGATCGTCGTGTTCGCGCGGCTCGTGAACACCCTCCCCCGCGGCGACGCGGCATGAGATCCGGCGAGAACCCCATCGACCCTTGTCCGCGCCAGGACGATGACGCTCACATGACGGTGACGGACGACCGATACGTCACGCGAGCCCGGATGACGGGTCCGGCTCGCGACGGTGGGCGGCGCTTCGCGCGCTCGTCCGCCTCGCCCCCTCCAACGGACGGCGGCTTGACCAAAGTGGAACAACTGCGAGAGCGCATCGCGCTCGGGACCTATGAGGTCGACAGCGAGGCTGTCGCCGCGGCGATCCTGAAGCGGCTGCTCGGGGAGAAGCCCGAATGACCGGCTGGCGGAATTGACGCGCGGCCGGCGTCGCCTAGTGCTCGTAGCCCCGCCAGGCCTCCGCGCCCGGCGGGGCGCCGAGCCACTCCACGTCCGGCGCGCCGGTCACCACCACACCCACCCAGCTGAGCCCGGCCACATCGACCGACGGCGGCAGGCACGCGCACAGCTCGTAGTCCTCGCCGCCGGTGGCGGCGAGCTCGGCCGCGGGGACGCCGAGCGCGGCCGCGACGGCGGCGACGCCGGGCGCGAGCGGCAGCTTGCGCGCGTCCAGCCGTAGGCGGACGCCGCTCGCCTCGGCGAGCCGCCGGGCATCCGAGGCGAGCCCGTCCGAGAGGTCGAGCATCGCCGTGGCTCCGGCCGCGGCGAGCGCCCGGCCGGCGGCGAGCTGCGGCCGCGGGCGCAGATAGCGGGCGACGAGGGCCTCGTCGCGGGGCGCGCGGCCGTCGAGGACGGCGAGTCCCGCGGCCGCGGCGCCGAGCGTGCCGGTGACGCCGACGCGGTCGCCCGGGCGCGCGCCGTCGCGGCCCACCACGGCGTCCGGCGACGCCGCCCAGCCGACCACCGTGACCGCGAGCGTCAGCGCGGGGCCGCGCGCGAGGTCGCCGCCGGCGATCGTCACCCCGCACTCGCGCGCGAGCGCCTCCGCGCCGCGATGGACCGCCAGCACGCCGTCGTCGTCGAGCGAGGGCGGCAGCACGACGGAGAGATAGGCCTCGCCGGGCTCGGCGCCCATCGCCGCGACGTCCGACAGCGCGCCCGCGAGCGCGCGCCAGCCCGCGTCCTCCGGCGTGGCCTGGCCGAGCCGGAAGTGCGTCCCGTCCACCATTACGTCGGTGGACACGATCGCGGCGCCGTCCGCCCGGACGACGGCGGCGTCGTCGCCCAGCCAGCGCACGACGCGCGAGCCGGGCCGCGAAGAGAGGGTCGAGCGGATCGCCTCGATGAGCAACAACTCACCTTTCGCCCTCCGTCCTCGCAAGCTCGGACCTCGGACGACGTTACCTGTGGCGGTAGACGATCCGCGCGCGGTTGAGGTCGTACGGCGAGACCTCGACCCGCACGCGATCGCCGGGCAGGATGCGGATCCGGAAGCGGCGCATCTTGCCGGCCACGTGGCCGAGGACCTCGTGGCCGTTGTCGAGCTGCACTCGGAACATGGCGTTCGGGAGCGCCTCGACGACCTCGCCTTCGAACTCGACCTTCTCTTCCTTCGCCAAATTCAGATGATCCGTACGTTCGTGGCCTGTGGGCCCTTCGCCGACTCGCCCAGCTCGTACTCGACCTTCGCGCCCTCGGCCAGCGTCCGGAAGCCCTCGCCGGCGATCCCGGAGAAGTGGACGAACGCGTCCTTGCCTCCGTCATCGGGGGTGATGAAGCCGAAGCCCTTCTCGTCGCTGAACCACTTCACGACACCAGTTGCCATGACAGCACTCCTCTTGGAATTGCATGCGTGAGGGGTGCTGCCGGCACTGCCTTCACCGCATACCACTTGCCGCCTCGCGGGCGGCCTGACGCGGCAAGTTGTACCAGCCGGGGCGGGCGCTGCCCAGGGGTCCTTAACCAGGAGTGGCCGTGGCGGCCGGCGCGGTGGCGCCGCCCGTGTCGGGCTCGCCCTGCGGCGGCGTCTCGTACTTGTTCGGGTCAAAGCCCGGCTCGGGCGTCGCCGTGGCGGTGGCCGTCGGCGTGGTCGCGCCCGGCGCCGGCGTCGCCGCGGCGCCCGGCTGCGTCTGGTCGGTCGGCACCTTCGGCCGGCCGCTCGTGGCGTAGTGGCCGAAGAACGGCTGGCTCTGGAACGGCTCCTTGGGCTGCGGGAACGCGCCGCAGAACTTGCCGATCGCCTTCTCCATGTAGGCGTGCCAGATGTCGGCCGGGTAGGTGCCGCCGTCGACGTTGGCCCCGTGGTAGAGCCCGTTCATCTCGATCCGCGAGTTGGGGTAGCCGACCCACACGGCGGTCGACAGCCGCGGCGTGAAGCCGACGAACCAGGCGTCGGTGTTGTGGTCGGTGGTCCCCGTCTTGCCGCCCTGCGGGCAGCCGAGCTGGGCGTGCGTGCCCGTGCCGCCGTTGACGTTGTCCTGGAGGATCTTGGTCGCCTCGTAGGTGACGCCGTCCGAGAAGACCTTGGTGCGCTTGACCCGCCAGCGGGCGGGCAGCTCGGAGTGCCCGTCGGGGAACGTGATCTTGCGGATGAGCCGCGGCCGGTTGCGATAGCCGCCGCTGGCCACCGTGGCGTACGCGTCGGCCATCTCCAGCGGTGACACGCCGTTCTCCAGGCCGCCGAGCGACTCGGCGCAGTAGCCGTGCAGCGGCGAGGTGATGCCCAGCATCCGCGCGGTCTCCTTGACCTTGTCCGGCCCGAGGTCGGAGGTCAGCTGGGCGTACACGGAGTTGTCCGAGCGCAGCGTCGCCGCATGGAGCGTCTCGTCGCCGCCGCTGGTGCCGCCGTAGGTCTTGACCGTCCAGGGTGCGCACGGCGGGCTGGTGAAGGTGATCGGCGACACCGACACGTAGTGCGTGGTGTCCGGGTTGACACCGAGCCGCAGCGCGGTCATCAGCACCATCACCTTGAACGCCGAGCCGGGCTGGCGATGGCCGTTCGCCGCCAGGTTGAACTTCGAGCGGGCGTAGCTCTCCGAGGACGCCATCGTGAGGATGTCGCCGTTGCGCGGGTCGATCGTGACGATCGCCGACGAGGGCCCGATGTCGCCCATCGCGGTGCGGATCGCCTCGCGCGCGTCGTGCTGGAGCTTGAGGTTGATCGTCGTGTAGACGCGCAGGCCGCCGAGCTTGACGGTGGCGATGCCGTACTCCTTGACCAGCTCGGACTGGATGTAGTCGAGCACGTAGCGCTCGCGCGCCCGCTTGTAGTAGCCCTGCATGTTCAGCCCGAGCGACTTCTCCTCGGTCCGCGCGGCCAGCTCGTGGGAGATCATCCCGAGCTGGGCCATCTTGTTCAGGACCTCGTTGCGCCGCCGCTTGGTGGCCTGCGGGTTGAGCACCGGCGAGTACTGCGACGGCGCCTGCGGCATGCCGGCGAGCATCGCCGCCTGGCGCAGCGTCAGGTCGGTCACCTTCTTGTTGAAGTAGACCCGCGCGGCCGCGCCGACGCCGATCGCCGTCTGGCCGCCCACGGTGCCGTACGGCACGGTGTTGAGGTACTTGGTCAGCACCCAGTTCTTGTCGTGCGCCTCCTCGAGCTCCTGGGCCAGGCGCGCCTCGCGGATCTTGCGCTTGAGGCCCTTGAGCCCGTTGCGCGCGCGGTCCTCGGTGTAGAGGTTGCGCACGAGCTGCATCGTCAGCGTCGAGCCGCCCTGCACGGTCTTGTGCTCGGTGAAGTTCTTGTAGGCGGCGCGGACGATGCCCTCGTAGTCGACGCCCTGGTGCTTGTAGAAGCGCTGGTCCTCGATGGCGACGGTGGCCTGCTTGAGCGCCTGCGGGATCACCTTGCTGTTGACCGGCTGCACGAGGTCGTCGGCCTGGATGAAGCCCAGGCGCGTGCCGTCGGAGGCGAACACCTCGGTGAGCGAGCCGGGGTTGCGCTGCTTGAGCGAGGTCAGCGGCGGCGCGGAGGAGGCGGTTTTGTAGACCCAGGCGGCGACGATGCCGCCCGCGCCCAGCCCGACCAGCAGCAGCACGATGAGCCCCGCCAGGAAGTACCGGCTCCAGTGGGGGCCGCGGGTGCGGCGCTGCCGCCGGGTGCGTGCGGAGTGAGTCATCGGGACGGGCGAACGGAGGATTCTAGGGTGCCCGCAGAAGCCCTTCTGCGCGCAACCTGGCGAAGCAGCGCCGCCGCAGGTCGGCCTCGTGGGCCCCCCGCTCGGCCGGTGCGACCGGGTCGCCGCCCACGGAGAGCTGCACGCCCCAAGGCAGCACCTCGGCCACCGTCGGCTCCGCGCCCGACTCGTCGGCCAGCACCGTGATCGCGCGCTCGACGTCCGCGTCGGGGGGCAGCCAGATCGCGATGTCCGGACCCGTCGCCTCGGCCACGAGCGTGTCGTTCTTGAGCACGCCGCCGGCCAGACGCTCGTTGGGGATGATGATCCGCGGGCCGCCGAGCGTGCGCAGGATCGTGTAGTTCAGGCGGACGTCCTCGACCTCGCCGTAGTTGCCCTCGAACGTCACCCAGTCGCCCACCCGCAGCGGCTGCGTGACCGCGAGCATGATCCCGGCGACGAAGTTGGCCAGCACCTGGCGGGCGGCGAAGCCCACGACCGCCGCGGCGATCGCGCCGGAGGCGAGCAGGCTGCGGGCGAGGTTCGAGATCCCCGAGAAGCCCGACAGGGCGATTGCGACGCCGATGAGCAGGATGACCGCGGTGAGCAGCCGGCGCACGAAGTGCAGCCGCGTGCTTGTTTCACGTGAAACACCTGTTCGCACGGCGGCCTCGCGCACGACGCGCGCGCGGAAGACGCGATCGACCAGCGCGGCGACGATCGCGGCGACGCCGATCGCCACGCCGGCGTTGACCCAGGCGCTCGTCTCGATGCCACTATCCGCGACCAGCATGGCCGCGCAGAGTAGACCCCGAGCAGTGCTGCTCGACGCCCTCGGCACGCTGCTGAGCTTCGAGCCGCCGGCGCCGCATCTGCGGTCGGCGCTCGCCCGCCGCGGCCACGACGTCGGCGACGAGGCGGCCGCGGAGGCGATCCGGGCGGAGATCGCCTATTACCGCGCGCACCTGCACGAGGGCGCGGACGCCGCGTCGCTGGCCGATCTGCGCGCCCGCTGCGCGGAGGCGATGCGGCCGGCGCTGCCAGGCGTCTCGCTGCCGGACGTCCTGGCGGCGCTGATGGAGGCGCTGCGCTTCTTCGCCTTCCCCGACGCCGTGCCGGCGCTGACCGCGCTGCGCGCGGCGGGCATCCGCACCGTGGTCGTCTCCAACTGGGACGCCTCGCTGCACGAGCGCCTGACGGAGACCGGGCTCGCCGTGCTGGTCGACGGCGCGCTGGCCTCCGCCGAGGTGGGCGCGGCGAAGCCCGACCGCGCCATCTTCGCCGCCGCGCTCGCGCTGGCCAGGGCAGCGCCGCACGAGGCGTGGCACGTGGGGGACTCCATCGGGGCGGACGTCGAGGGCGCCCGGGCCGCCGGGCTGACCCCCGTGTTGATCGACCGGGAGGGCCGCGAAGGTGGGGCCCGGGCCGAGGACCGGGCGGCGCTGCGCGGCGTGCCCGTGATCGAATCGCTGGCCGAGCTCTTACCCTTGGTCGCGACCCGATGACGAGCCCCGCGCCCTCGCCGCCGGAGCGCGCCGAGGCGCCGCTCTGGTCCCCCTTCGCCGCACTGGCGATCGTCTTCGTGGTCGTCTCGACGTTCGGGGCGGCCGTGGCGGGGATGATGCACGAGACCTCCTCCGGCGACCTGCCGCTCGGCCTCTCGCTGGCGCTGACCGTCGTCCAGGACGGCCTGCTGATCCTCGCCGCCTGGCTGGCCCTGCACCTCAGCCTGGGCCGCGCCGGGCCGGCCGAGCTCGGGCTGCGGAAGGTGCACCGGATCGGCCGCGCCGTCGGGCTCGCGCTGCTGGTCTACCTCGTCTTCCTCGGCACGCAGGCCCTGCTGATCGCGATCTTCGGCAACCCGCCCGACCAGGGGCTGGTGACCGACATCAAGCAGGAGAAGGCGAGCGCGGTGCTCGTCGGCTTCGCGATCATGACCTGCTTCGTGGCGCCGGTGGCGGAGGAGATCTTCTTCCGCGGCTTCATGTTCCGCGTGTTCCACGCGAGGCTCGGGCCGGTGTGGGGCACGCTGCTGACCGGCGCGATCTTCGGGCTGGTCCACGCGCCCAACCCGGTGCTCGGGCTGATCGCACTTGGCGTGCTCGGCGCCGGGTTGTGCGTGCTCTATCTGCGCGTTCAGTCCATTATTCCCGGCATGGCCCTGCACGCCTTGAACAACTCGATCACGTTCGGCATCACGACGAAGCTGCACGACGCCGCCTTTGCGGGGCTCGTGGTGGGCAGCGTCGGACTCGTGCTCGCCGGCGCCACGGCGCTGTCCGCGCGCTCCGCGGTGGCGGCATGAGGCGCGCCGCGACGACGCTCGCCGTCCTCGCCTCGCTGGCGCTGCCGGCGCACGCCGCCGCCCAGGTCCCGCCGGCCCCGACGCCGACCCCGCCGCCGGTCGTCCCCACGCCGACGCCGACGCCCACCCCGGTCGCGCCGCCGGCCCAGGGCAAGATCACGCTCAGCGCCAAGGGCACGTTCAACAAGCCGCACTCCGCCGTGCTGAAGGGCCACTCGTTCACGGTCCGCGGCGTGCTGCGCCCGTACGTGCCCGGCGAGAAGGTCGTGCTGCGGGCCTACCGCAACGGCAAGAAGGTGACGGCGAAGAAGCTGACGCCCAAGCCCGTGCCCGGCAACCAGGCCGGCGTGTTCCGGTTCAAGCTGCGCGGCACCCGGGTCGGCCGGCTGGCCGTCAAGGTCACGCACGAGGCCAGCCCGCTGCTGGCCACCGTGCGCTCGAAGGCGCTGCGCGTGCAGGTGCTGAGCCCGGCCGTCGGGCCCGGCGAGCGCGGCCCGGCGGTGCGGCTGTTGCAGACGATGCTCGGCCGGCTGCACTACGCCGTCCCGCGCACGGGCGTCTATGACGCGGGCACGCAGCGCGCCGTGCTCGCCTGGCGCAAGGTGGTCGGGGCGAGCCGCAACGAGATCGCCAACTCGAGCGTGTTCAACGGGCTCATCAGAGGCCGCGGCCGCTTCCACGTCCGCCACCCGCTGGACGGCCGCCACGTCGAGGCCAGGCTGGGCGCGCAGGTGCTGGCGCTGATCAACGGCTCGAAGGTCGTCGACATCTACCACATCTCCTCGGGCAAGCCGTCGACCCCGACCGTGCGCGGGAGGTTCCACGTCTATATGAAGACGCCGGGCACCAACGCCAAGGGAATGGTGGATTCCAACTACTTCATCCGCGGCTACGCCATCCACGGCTACTTCGACGTGCCGGTGTTCGCCGCCAGCCACGGCTGCCTGCGCGTGCCGATCCCGGACGCGGCGCGGATCTACGGCTGGCTCTCGATCGGCGACGTCGTCTGGGTGGAGGAGTAGGTCTCGGCCGCCAGCCGGGTCAACACCTCGTCCATGCCGCCGGCGGCGTGGGCCGCGCGCATGCGGTCCGCGCCGCTGCCCTCGCGCAGGATGCGCTCGACCTCGTCGAGCGTGTCGTCGCGCGCGTAGGCGCGGGCGAGCGACAGCGCGTCGCGGGCCACCGCGCGCACCGGCCGCAGTCCGCCGCGCCACCACACCGTGGCGTCCAGGCCGTCGCGGCCCGCGCGGAACGAACCCTCGGCGAGCGCCTCGGCCGGCGGCATCGGCTCCTCGTGGCCGTCCGCGCAGGCCAGCGCGAGCGCGTGGACGAGCCCGGCCAGCCCCGCAACCGACTCGAGCCGGCTCTGCGCGTCCATCGCCCGCACCTCCACCGTGCCCAGCCGCGGGCTGGGGCGGACGTCCCACCACAGGTAGGTGTAGTCGGGCGCGTCGGCCGCGGCCAGCCACCAGCCGACGAAGTCCACGTAGTGCTCCCAGCCGGCGAACTCCGGCGGCACGATCGCCCGCGGGACCGCGCGGAAGACCATCGAGCGCGCCGAGGCGAAGCCGGAGTCGCGCCCGTGCCAGTACGGCGAGTGCGCGGCCAGCGCCTGCAGCAGCGGCAGGTGCGCGCGCAGCCGGTTGCAGACGGCGATCGCGGTCTCGGGGTCCGGCATGCCGACGTGCACGTGCAGCGCCGCCGTGGGCGTGCGCTCCAGCAGCCCGCGCATCGAGTCGCTGATCGCCTCGTAGCGCGGCTCCGCGACGTGCTCGACCTCGCCGAACGGCGCATCGGGGTGTATCCCGGCGCCCAGCAGCGTCCCGCCCGCGTCCTGCAGCTGGGCGCGCATCCCCGCGAGCGCGGCGAACGCCTCGCCCGCTGAGGCGACGACCGGGGTCGAGAGCTCGATCAGCGCCTCATAGACGTCGTTGGTGACCGCTCCGGCGACCGGCGCGACGCGCTCGCGCAGCTGGCTGGCGCGGTTGGCCAGCCGCAGCGTCTCCGGATCGACCAGGAGGAGCTCCTCCTCGACGCCGAGCCGGAACGGCTCGCGGCGGCCGAACGCATGCTCCACTGCGGGCAAGGATACGGCCGGGCCGCCGCATACGATCCCGGCGATGTCCGCCCGCGAGACGCTGGTCGAGGAACTGCGCCGCCACGCGCTCGTGATCGGCGAGGTCACGCTGACCTCCGGGCGGACGGCGTCCTACTACGTCGACGCCAAGCGGGCGATCCTGCGCCCCGCGGGCTTCGCCGCGCTGGCCGAGCTGGTCGCCGGGCTGGCGCACGAGCTCGACGCGACCGCCGTGGGCGGGCTGACGCTCGGCGCGGACGCTCCCGCCTGCGCCGCGCTGGCCGGCGGCGCGGACGTGAAGGCGTTCTTCGTGCGCAAGGAGACCAAGGCGCACGGGCTGCAGCGCCGGGTCGAGGGGCCGCTGCTGGAGCCCGGCGAGCGCTGCCTGGTGGTGGAGGACGTCGTCACCACGGGTGGCTCCACGATCCAGGCGATCGAGGCGCTGCAGGCCGCCGGCGCCGAGGTCGTCGGGGTCACCGCCGTGCTCGACCGGCTCGCCGGCGGCGCGGAGGCGATCGCCCGCGCCGCCCCCGGCGCGCCCTACCGGCCGCTGGTCACCATCGACGACGTGTATCCCGACCGCCCGGACTGACCGCGCGCTTACCGCCCGGAGCGTTGCTACCGCGACACAACCCGGGCGCGCGAGACATGATGTGGGTGGAACGAACCATGGTTCCGCTGCCCGAAGACCTGTCCCGGCTCGGAGACGAGCTCACGGCGGCGGCTGGTCGAACGCTCGACGAGCGCCGCCGTCGTCGGCGCCTGCTCGCGCGCGGCGGCGCGAGCGCGCTGTCGGGCGTCCTCGCCATCGCGGTGCTCGCCCCGGCCGCGCTGAGCCCCGGGCTGGAGTCCGCGAAGCCGCTGGCCTCGGAGGCCATGCGCGCCGTGCTGGTGCGCCCGCCGGACCGCCGGCCGGTGCTCGTCGCCCGCGAGCTGCCCGCGTCCGACGGCGTCGTCCTCGTGCGTCCGCCGGATCGGCGCCCGCCGCTGCCCGTGCGCCGCGATGCATGAGCCGGCGATGCCCCGAGCAGGAGTCGAACCTGCGGCCTACTCCTTAGGAGGGAGTCGCTCTATCCGGCTGAGCTATCGGGGCCGGGGGTCGACGACCATAGCGGTCGCACGACTTAACGCAAACTCAACAGGTCCCAGACACTGTGCCGCGCGTCTCGGGCGCACTAAGCTGCGCGGCGCCCGGGGAGGGAACGTCAATGCCTGGTCTGTCTGATCGCTCGATTCGCGCTGTCCGCGCGCCGCGGCCGTGAGCCTCAACACCGTCGAAGTCCACGAGGTCCCCCTCGTCGACCCCGATGCCGGCGAGATCACCGCCCGCTCGCCGCTGCAGCTGTTCTGGCGCCGCTTCCGGCAGGACCGCGTGGCGATCGTCGCGCTGGCCTTCATCGTGCTGCTGATCATCGTGGCGATCGCCGCCCCGCTGATCATCAAGGCGCTCAACCTGCACCCGCTGAACAGCCCGAACACGAACGAGCTCGATCCGTTCGGCCAGCCGATCGGGCCGAACTCCGCGCATCCGTTCGGCGTCGACGACCTGGGGCGCGACGTCCTGGCCCGCACGATCTACGGCTCGCGCGTCTCGCTGGAGGTCGCGTTCGTCTCGACCGGGATCGCCGTGTTCATCGGCGTGGCCGTGGGCATCGTCGCCGGCTTCTTCGGCGGCTGGATCGACACGGCGCTGTCGCGGATCATGGACGTGATCCTGGCGTTCCCCATCCTGCTGCTCGCGATCGGGCTCTCGTCGGCCTGCACGCTCGGCAACGGCTGCCTCGGCGGGCTCATCACGCCCGGCCGGACGACGCTGATCTTCGTCATCGCGCTGGCATCGTGGCCGTACATCGGCCGGATCATCCGCGGCCAGGTCCTGTCCTTGCGCGAGAAGGAGTTCGTGGAGGCGGCCCGGTCGCTCGGGGCGGGCAACGGCCGCATCATGCGGCGCGAGGTCCTGCCCAACCTGGTCGCGCCGATCATCGTCTACTCGTCGCTGGTCCTGCCGACCAACGTGCTCTACGAGGCCGCGCTGTCGTTCCTGGGCGTCGGCGTGCAGCCGCCGACCGCCAGCTGGGGCCAGATGATCGCCAACGCCGCGCCGATCTCCGACTCGGCGTGGTGGTACATGACCTTCCCCGGCGTCGCGCTGGTCCTCACCGTGCTCGCCTTCAACCTCGTGGGCGACGGGCTCCAGGACGCCCTCGACCCTCGCAACACTCAATAACCCCAAGTGAACTCGTCAACCAAACGGGAGGAGGACAGCCCGCACATGCGTCTGTCAAGGCCAAGGTCGGCCCTCGTACCACTCGCCGTCGCCACGGCGCTCGCCATCGCCGCCTGCGGTGGCAGCAACTCCGACAACAACAGCAACAACGGCGGCGGCAACTCCGGCGGCACCAGCTCCGGCAACTCCGGGGGCGGCACGCAGTCGACGTCCGGCGCCAACGGCTACGCGAACGTCGCCGTGGACCAGGGCCAGCAGAAGGGCGGCACCTTGAACATGGTGTCGGCCGAGGGCTGGGAGCACCTCGATCCGGGCCAGTCCTACTTCCAGATCGACTATCTGGTCGTCTACGCGACGCACCGGCCGCTGTACTCGTTCTCGCCGGACAGCAAGCTGCAGCCCGACCTCGCGGCCGGCCCGCCGCAGATCAGCTCGGACGGCAAGATCGTCACGGTGAAGATCAAGCCGAACGTCAAGTACGGCGGCGCGGATGACGGCAAGACGGTCACGACGGCCGACGTCAAGTACGCCTTCGAGCGCGACTTCAACCCGAACGTCCCGAACGGCTACGCGACCGCGTACTACCCGATCGTGGGCGCGGACAAGTCCAAGGGCGGCCCGATCTCCGGCATCGAGACGCCGGACAAGACGACGATCGTCTTCCACCTCACGAGCGACTTCGGCGCCACGTTCGCGCAGGCGCTCACGCTGCCGGGCAGCGCGCCCGTGCCGAAGGACGTCGCCGGGCCGATGGACAAGTCGAGCCCGTCGAAGTACGACGTCGACGTCACCAAGCAGGCGTTCACGGGCCCGTACATGATCTCCGACTACAAG